>NZ_JBHJTL010000061.1:0-49427 GCF_042264065.1 Streptomyces sp. NPDC056222
CCGGGCCCGGGGGGGCGACTCGCCCCCGGGGGCCGGTGTCGTACCGCCGCGCCGGCCCGCAGGGCCGAGGGGGGAAGATCACAGGATGACCGACGAAGCGAGCAGGGGCGGAGTCCGGCGCGGCCCGACCCTGTGGCTGCTTCTCACCGCGGTCTGCTGCTGCGGGCTGTTCCTCATATTCGTCATGGGCGCGTCCGCGGGGGGCCTCGATGTCCGAGAAGCCTGCGGCCTGGCAGGACAGGACTACGACGAGGCGTACCGGGCCGAGCACTGGCAGGAACCGAGCCGCCTGTTTCCGCTGCACAACAAGTGCAACGCCTCCTTCGACCTCGTTCCCGCCTGGATCAACCCGACCCTCGTGTGCCTGACCGTCGCTGCCGGGGCCTGTGCGATCACGGGCATGGCCACGGCCCGGGCCGGACGAGCGCGCGAAAGGGCAGCGGTGACCGGCGGCGACCGTCGGTGACGGGCCGGCTACGAGGGTGACCCGGGAAGCCGCAGGTCAGGGGTTCCCTCGGGTACTGGTTCGCCCCCAGGGGTGGCGGTCAGGCAAGATGGGGTGTTTCTCTCCGACAGAGGGCACAAAACAGCCCCTCACCAGCAGGTTTCCCGCCGATGAGGGGCCGTCTCAGGCAGCCTGGGCCGTCTCTGGGCCGTCTCTGGGCCGTCATGAGCGTGACCGGCGGCCCGGTACATCGCACTGATGGCTTTCCGGGTCCGCGTCTCGCTGCTCGGCATCAGGTGCGTGTACACCCGGAGCGTGAACCCCGGATCGCTGTGCCCGAGGTAGAGACTCAGCGCCTTGATGTTCTCGCCGGCGTCCAGGAGGACGGAGGCGTAGAAGTGCCGGAGAGCGTGCATCCCGTGCTCGCGGGCGGCGGCATAGCGGTGCCCCTTCTCAGGGACAGGGATGATCCCGGCGGAGGCGAGTGCCGGTTTCCATGTCTGGTCGTTGAAGGCGTTGCTCCAGAGCGCAGTGCCGGCGGCGGCCGTGAAGACGAGCCGGTGTGTCACCTTCGGCCCGCTCGGCGTCAGCCAGGGCAGGGTGACGTCGACGGGCGGGAAGCGCCGCATGTGCTCGCGGAGAACCGCCGAGACCTCGGGGTCGAGCGGCACATCCCGGAGCCTCCCGCGCTTGGGCGGAGCGAACACGAGCCCACCACGTACCTTCTTGACCTGCTGCCGCACGTAGAGCCAGCCAAGATCACCGATGTTGTCGACCGCCAGGCCGAAGATCTCCCCTTGCCGGAGGCCGCACCCGCCACCGACGTCCGCAACGGCCTGGAACCGCTCAGGAAGTCCCGCACGCACCCCGAAGACCTGAGCGGCAGACCAGGGATGCACCCGAGTCGGCGCCGGCCGGGGTGCCTTGACCGAGCGGGCTCGGCACGGGTTGGAGGCGAGGAGCCTGTCATCCACGGCAGCGTTCAGCACCGAGGACACCGCGTCGAAGATGAGCCGCCGGTATGAGGCCGACCCCACGGTCTCTTCCAACTGTCGGCTCCAGTCGCGGATGTGCTCCGCCTGGAACGAGCCGATCGGACGACCCCCGAGGTATGGCAGTGCGTGGAGACGGAGACGTCCTTCCACGGCGGCACGGCTGCTCAGATCGGTGGTGAGCGCGGCGATCCAGCGCTCGGCGTACTCCCGGAAGGTGGTTCGACTGGCCTTGGGGTCGATGTACTGACCGCGTGCCATGTCGGCTTCGATGTTGGTCAGCCAGAGGTCGGCCAGGCGCTTCTGCTTGTCCGGGAAGCTCTTGCTCTTCTCCGTACCATCGGGCCCGATGTAGCGGGCGCGGTAGCGCATACCGATGCCGTGACGATCGGTCTTGACCTTGAGGGGCTTCCCATTGGGCCCGCTCTCGACGCGGAACCAGCGGTCCTGAACGTGACCGGCCATCAGGCGGCAACCCCTTCCATCTGCGACTCGACCCACGCACGGATGTCGTTGGGGTCGAACCGCACGTGCCGACCGACACGAAAGCCCCGGGGCCCAGTCCGCTTCCGGCGCCACTGGTAGATGGTCTCGATGGGGACGCCGAGGAGTTCGGCGACGTCGACCGGGGTCAGGTACCGGTCGGGGAGGCTCTGCGGCATGGTCACCACTCCTTTTCGTCAGGTAGTGCGCGTAGGGCTTCGCGGGCGGTCTCGCGGTTGAGCTGGATGTCCCGGGCGATGGACGCGGCGAGCGCGGCTTCGCCGGGGCTGTGGCCTTGGCCGGCGTACTGCCACGAAGTGAGGACGAGGACGGTGTCAGGCTCGACGTCGTCCAGGCCGCGGGCGGTGCGTTCTTGGGCTGCCCGGTACTCGGCACGGGTCTGACGGAGGTCGCTCAGGGTGGTGGAGTACTGCCGGGACTTGGAGCTGAAGTGGCCGCGGAAGCCGAGCATGTGCGCCCAGGCCATCAGACGCCGGTCGGGGTAGAGCGGGTCGAGGTCGAAGCAGGCTTCGACGAGGCGGCGGGTGTGATCGGGGACGCCCAGGAGCAGGAGCGCTTCACGGTTGCCGATCCGGCGGTCGAGGCTGCCGGTGGCCTCGGCGGCTTTGGTGGCGTACTTAGCGATGTAGGAGGCGACGGCCTGTTCCGTGATGTCAGAGCCGTCCCCGAAGGCTTTGACGGGCCGGATGTCGAGCTGGGTGCCCCAGCGGAGCTGGCGTAACGGCTGGTCGCCGGCGCCGGGGACGGTGACGGTCGTGTACGAGTGGCCGGCGGCCGCCTGGATCGCGTGGGTGAGGAGTTCGGTGGTGGCCCAGGCCGGCGGCGGAGTGTCGGGGCCGTCGGGTCCGTCGAGGCGGATCACGGCGTGGAAGTGGACAGCTCCGCGCCTCTGGAATTCAGCAACCTTCCCGTAGGAGAGCCGGAGCACTTCCTTGAGCGCGCGCTGAGAGAGTCCGGCGGATGCGGCGATCTCCCGGCGGAGTCGTTTGGCGAAGCGGTCCCAGAGCTGACCGGCGTGATTGTTGAAGAGAACGGCGCCCGCGTAGTCGTACGACTCGGGGTCGAGGGGAGTACCCAGCTCGGGCGAGTCCTCGGGGTGGTGGGTGCCGCAGCGGCAGGGCCGGGTGCCGGGGCGGTTGTGGACGGGGCCGAAGGACGGCGCGGTGAGCGTGAGGAAGACCCGCGGGTGGTCCCGTACGGCGGCGGGGATGTCGCGGCGGTCGTCTCCGGCGAGGCCGGCGCGGATGAGGTGGTAGGTGTCACCGGCGTAGGTCCAGGCGCAGGCGGCGCAGCGGGAGCCCCGGCGGTTGCCGCAGGCGACCCGGAGCCGACCGCCGGGCTCGGTGTCGGTGGAGTAGCGGTGGAGGGTCTCGCCGCTGGTCTTGTCCTGGGTGAGCGTCCAGCCGGTGAGGTGGATGGGGTTGGAGCAGCCGCCGGTGCGGCGGATCTGTTCCTGCCAGCGGTCGAAGCCGGGGGACCCGGCCACGGTGAGCATGTCGCTCACGGTGGCCGGGTCCAGGCCCGCGAAGGTCGCGGAGTTCGTCACGCCGACACCGCCGGGACGGTCAGGGGCCAGCGGGCGGGGCGGGTGCCGGTGCCGTGGCAGGTCGGGCAGTGGGCGGTGATGATGCGGAGGTGGCCGTGGTGGTCGCGTCCGCCGAGGGTGATGGCGACGGAGGCGTGTCCGTCGCAGTTCGAGCAGATCCGGGCCGGGGCGTGGTTGTGCTGGGCCATGATGGGCGGGTTCCTTCCGGTTCTGTGGACTGGGCAAGGGGCGTGGCTCCCGGGCGGAGGAGACTTGGCGGTTGAGGCCGCCCGGGGCCGGTCAGCGCTTGTGCTGGCCGTTGAGGAGCGAGCGCAGGACGACGGCGCAGACGGCGACCGAGGCGGCGCTGATCGCGACGGCCAGGAGCAGGGACACCAGGACCGTGCCGACGATCAGGACGAGTCCGGCGCCACCGGCAACGACGGCGATGAGGCCGGTAGGCGTGAGGCGGACTGCCGGGACCTGAACCCGGGGCGCAGCCGGGACGGGCGTCTGGGCGTGGTGGTGGTCGCAGGCCACCGGCTGAGTGTTGTGGCAGGGCTCGACGTCGGCCGTCGTGGCCGGGTGGACGAGCGGGGCGACGAGGCCGGTCGGGAGGGGGTTGACCGGGATGCGCGGTCGGAGCATGGCGGTTGTCCCCTACTGGTTGATGGTGTTGTCGATGAGCGGGGCGAGGACGCTGTCGGCGAGGAGGTAGCCGCCGAGGAGGATCACGGCGACGAGCCACCAGGGCGGGCGGATGAGCTTGATGCCGAGGGCGCCGACGACGATCAGGGCGAGCCAGAGCGGGACGTCCATGACGCGGTTCTCCTTCGCGGTTAGCGGGGCTGGCAGCGGTGGGTGCGGGCGGCGAGCTGGGCGGCGGACTGGTTGGAGTAGTCGGCGGACCAGCCGCAGTCATCGGCGGTGCAGGCGGCGGTGTGCTTGGTGCGTCCGCGGTGGTCGCGGTGGGTGCCGATCTGCACGGGGCCGATCCGCATCACGGAGTGGAAGAAGTCGCGGGCAGGCATGTGTTCAGACCTCCTTGGTGAAGTCGTCGGCGTGGTCGTTGAGCCACTGGCGGATCTCGGCCGACTCGAACTCGTCGGCAGTGGTGATCACCGGCTCGGCGGTGGCCATGGCCTCCACCAGGCGGTTGTTGCGGGTCAGTTCGGCGGCGCGTTCCAGGGCGTGACGGGTCGAGTCGCGCATGATTTGGTCTCCTTCTCAGGCGAGTTGGGCGGCGATGGCGTCGGCCATCACGGGCGGGACACCGAGGCGGGCGCGCAGGGTGTCGGTGTCGATCGGCGAGCCGGTACGGGTCTGGTGGTCGTCGGCGACCTTCTGGGCGTGAGCAACCAGAGCCGGAGGCACGGCGACGGCCGGAGGCGCGGGGACCGGCTCAGGTGCCGGGTCAGGCTCGACGGCGGGCAGAGCCGGAGCGGCAGCGGCCTCGGGCGCCAGCGCGGCGGAGTCGTCTCGCTTGACGACCGTTTCGACTGCCGGAGACTCCACGGGGTCCGCGGCATTGGTCGTCGGCTCGGCCGTGGGTGCCGGGGTGTGGACGAGGAGGGTGCCGCCGAGGAACGCGAGGGCGGGCCATCCGGCGACCAGGATGCGCAGCCAGTCGGGGACGTGGCCGAGGTCGAGCAGTCCGGCGGTGGCCACGTTCGCGCCAAGCGAGGCAGCCAGAGCCACGGTGAACCAAGTCCAGGCCGAGCGAGCAGAGGCGCCGGCAGCCCGCAACGTGCGAAGGCGACGCCAAGCGGCGACGAGCAGCAGGTCGACGGAGACGGGATAGGCCCATGCCTTCCACCCGGTCTGCCCGGCAGCTTCGGCCAGGTCATGAAGGTGAGCGAAGGACAGGGCACCAGCAATCACGGCCTGTACAAGGACGGCGTCCACACGGAGTGTTGAGCGCATCGCAGTTCCTCCTTCCTGGGGTTGGGGCCGGGACGGGGCGGGGCACTGGTGGCCGGCCGCCCGGTCCCGGAGATTCAGTCGGTGGCTTCGCCGGTGCCGAAGCAGGACAGGCAGAGCGCGGCCTGTCGGTGGTCGGTGTCGCGGCGCTTGCGGGTGCCGACCTGAACGGTTTCGGTGGTCTCGCCGTCGCCCTTGGAGTCCGGGCACTTCTTCGCCGCGGGCTTCTTCCGAGTGGCCATGGCGGGCGCTTCCTTCCGGGTTTGGGCATGGGTGGGGTAGGGACGTGGCGCGGATGCGGTCATGCCGACCGTGGGGCGGGGTGGGTCAGGCGAGCGCGGGAGCCGTCTCGGCCGCCGGGGCCGGGACCTTGACCAGGCTCGGCAGAGCGGGCCGGAAGGCGTCCAGGGCCGGGATATCCGGGGTGCGGTGTGCTTGCGCGTTGCAGAGGTTCACGGCCCGTCGCAGCGTGAGGTGCGGGGTGCGGATGCGGATCCAGCCGCCGGAGGAGTCACCGGCAACCGCGGTGCCAGGGCGATCGGTACGGATCTGGATGGTGGCGAGGACGGCGTCCGGGGCGATGTCGCCGAAGGCCATGTTCGCCGAGGTTTCGTCGTTGACGCGGTGGGCGGTGCGGCCGGTGAGCTGGGCACGGAGCATCGTGATCCCCTTGCCGAGTTCGGAGCCGAAGCGCTGGCCGCAGATCTCCAGGTAGATGCCGGCGGCGCGGCCGAGCTGGGCGAGCCGAACCAGGGCGGTGATGATGCGGTCCCGGCGCTTCTCTTCCTCCTTTGTTGCGAACAGGGCGAGTTCGGCGACCTCATCGACCAGCAGCACGATCGGCGTCGGGCGCAGGTGGTCGGGCAGGTCCCAGATGTCGGCGGTGATCTCCGCATCCGGGATATCAGCGCTCAGCCTCTGCTCGCGGCGGATGAGTTGGTAGACGTCGACCATGTGCTCGACGAGCGCATCGAGGAGTTCGGCGGCGGTGTCGGGGTTGTCGGCAAGCGCGGTGAACCTCCGGGCGAGCGGGGCGAGTTCGACACCCTGCTTGCAGTCGATGCCGACCAGGGCGACGTCCTGCGTGGCGAGGCCGGCGACGAGGTTGCGTTGGTAGACGGACTTGCCGGACTGGGTGGCGCCGACGTTCAGCGCGTGCGGGCTCTGCCGGTAGTCGCGGTAGTAGACCTCCCCGTCCTCCCGCATTGCGACCGGAACCTTCATCACCTCGGCAGCAGCGAGGGCGGGCATCTGTACGCGCTTGAGGACGTCGTAACCGGTCATCCGCAGCTCGACCACACCCGAGCGGATCTCGCGGGTGGTGACGTTCTGCATTCCGTACGAGTGCCGCAGCCGGTCCGAGGCGGCGGAGAAGTCGAACGCGTCCTGCCCCGGCCGCAACTTCACTCGCAACACCAGCCCGGTACGGGTTGGTCGCAGCCGCAGAATCCGAGGGGCCCGAGACTCCGGGATGGGCCGGTTCGCCATCCGGGCCATTGCGAGGCGGAAGCGGGACGGCGGGACGGTCAGTCCACAGGCGTCCATGACCGAGGAATACCGGACGAGGACCCGGACCACGGCGAGGAAGATTCCGAAGGTCATCCAGTACCAGGCCGGACGCTGCCACCTCAGCAGCAGCGCGACCGTGGCGGCGACCAGCGCCAGCGCCAGCGTGACCGTTAAGGCGTTCACGGTCAGGCCGCCTTCGCGACGGTCAGCGGGGTAACGGCGACGGCACGGAAGGCGATTCCGTGGCGGCCATCGCGCTCCCACGGCCGGGCGATCACGCCGGTGAGCGCGACCGGGGTGCCCATGGTCAGGTCATTGGAGACGCCGGTCTGCGGGACGGTCAGGCTCAGGATCTCGGCGTTGCCGTCCATGACGAACATGACGTCGACCGTCATGAGCGTGGCACCGGTCTCGCGGTCGGTCGCGATCTCACCGGTCTGACGGTTCGCGATCTTCGGGGTCGGGGGCTGGGCCACCATCGCCATCGCGGTGGACGTGTCAACGGGGATCTGACGCATGGAAGTCTCCTAGCTCGCAGCTGGCTCACTCGGCCAGCTTGGCTAGTCATGAATGTAGGCCAGCTTGGCTAGTCAGGTCAAGGGTTGGCTAGGCAAGTTGTTCCAGTCGTGAGACGATTCGGACATGAGCCTCGATCCAGACGACCCGCGTCCGCCGTTTGTGCAGATCACGAACTTGCTGCGGGCGGCGATCCTGACCAAGAAGCTCGCGCCCGGAGAACAACTTCCGTCGCAGAACGAGCTAACAAAGCGCTATGACGTGTCCCGGGCCACCGTTCAGAAGGCCCTCCGTGACCTGGAGACGGAAGGCCTCGTTGTCTCCCGTCAGGGCAAGGGGGTCTTCGTCCGTGTGCGAACCGAGCGCCCGATGGAACTCCGTACCCACATCGAGCAGGCGTTCCACGAGTCGGCAGTGACCATCGACTTCGCCGGCTTCTCAGGGGAGACGCTGCACACAGCGCTACTCGAGCCGATCGACAAGATCCGGTCTGGTCGGCTGCGGCCGGACAGCATCAACGTGCGCATACTCGTGCCTGACACGCGGAAGCCGCAGGCGATTCCCGCACTTGTGGACCCGGCGGAGGCGTCAGCAAGCAAGTCGACGAGGGGCAGAAGGGCGAAGGAGACGCCTCAGTCCCGTGCTCACGGAATCATGTTGCGCAGCACCCAAGCGATCACAGCTGCGGTTACCGAGTTGGAAGCCCTCGGCTTGACCGGCGAGGCGCGGGTGAGCGTGCGTGTCCACAACGTCACTCCGTCCTTCAAGCTCTACGTACTGAACCAGCGTGACGCCTTCTTCGGCTTCTATCCGGTTACGCAGAACACTGTGCCCGTCGGCGGCCAGCCGACGAAGATCTTCGACGTGCTCGGGCTGGACGCAGTTCTCTTCTCGTACACGCGAGGAGACGAGCGCGGACATGGCCCCGAGTGGCTTCAGCAGGGACAGCTCTGGTTCGACAGCCTTTGGAGCAACCTGGGCGAGGACTTCGACGTATGGGAGCACCCCGACGATGGGGACTCCTCGTGACAGAGATCCTCTCTGTCTCAGAGATCCTTGCGCGCGCGGAGTCGGTGCTGGTCGACTTCGACGGGCCGATCTGCTCGATCTTCTCCGGTCTGCCAGCCCCGGAGGTTGCTCGGCGGCTTCGGGATGCGTACGACGAGGCCCACAGCGGGGCCTCCAGACTTGCCCAGAGCGATGACCCGCTCGAAGTGGTGCGCGTGGCAGCCCTGGAGGGCTTGCCGAACGTCGGCGAGTTGGAAGCCTTGCTCACTGATCTCGAAGTCACAGCCGTAGACCAGTCGGCACCCACTCCCAACGCGCAGGTGGCAATCGAAGCGCTGCACGCGGATGGGCACCTGTTGGCTGTTGTGAGCAACAACAGCACGGCCGCACTCAAGCGCTACTTCGCCAATCATGGACTTGACCGCTATGCGTCGCCTTTGGTCGGACGAGAAGCCATACGGCTGAGCAAGATGAAGCCCGCCCCGGACATGCTCTGGCTCGCGCTGGAAGCTCACGGAGTGGCGCCGCGGGAAGCCGTCCTGATCGGGGACTCTGTGACTGACGTTCAGGCCGCTCAAGCTGCGGGGGTCATGTCGATCGGTTACGCCAACAAATCCGGCAAGGCCGAACGGCTGCACCGAGCCGGAGCTACGGCTGTCATCGATGACATGGCCGACCTGATCCGGCGCGGCTGACGCAAGCGCGGTGAGAGTTTCTCTACTTCATCAAGGGCACGCGCCGCGCACGGCGCGGCGCGTGCGGCCCGTCGTCCGGGCCGCCGCTCCTGTCTTCGCCCCGCTCCGGCCCGGCCGCCGGCCGCACGCCTGACAGCTCGGGTTGATGGGTGGTGAACCCCTCTGTGGCTGGGGCCGGTCGGCTCCACGGCTTTAGCCACCTCCCCGGTCAGGGACCCGCGTCGAGCAAGACCAGGGGGCCACTCGATCACATTGCGGTCAGGCTCAAGAGCTGACCGAGTTGCCGGCAAGCGTACGGCCCCCTGATCATGCTCAACCCCAGCCCGGGCAGGCCACCGGCCAAAGCCGCTCCGCCGACCTGAGGAGGGCTCCGCGCCAGCCAATAGCCAGACTAGGTAATGGGGCAATACACCGTCTTGGCGATGACGATCGGTTGCTTGCACTTCCTTTCCTCGGCTGTCACGTTATCTACAGCAAAAGCAGCTAGAAAGCCGAAGCCAGCGAGCACTGTAATAAGTTGCAGGAATGCATAGACCTCCAACGTGCCTCCGCGCGGCCGCAGGTCTGATTCCGCCAGGAGATTAACTTGTTGTCCCATCACGAGAAATCCCAGGATAAGGGAAACGCCCAGAAGTGCCCATCCGACCCACAAGGCGGTCAGGGATTGGCCCTGATATAGATCCCCAAGGAAAGTTGCGCTGATTGCCAGTGTCGCAGTAGATACGGTTGATACGACAGTCGTCATACTGATGATGGCGAGCATCGCTGCTCGTTTGTCGTCAGGAGACCCCGTGTTGCGCTGACTGGTGCCGGGCGTGGGGCTGGTGGCGGACATGGGACTCCCAATCAGCAGAAGAAGAGCGGGAACGGGCAGTTCCACGTGTATTTGGTCACTGCCAGAAATACTCCCTCAGTGATAGGTCGCACGTCGTCCCGCTCGATTTTATCGATGGGCGCAATCTGGTTGATCGTATTCAGGCACTGAGTCAGCGCTTCACGCGCCACAGAAAGTCCGCCCTCCGTTCTCGCTGGATCGGCGTTCCATTCTCGTTCGGGGGCCAAAACCCGCTCTTCGATAAATGTCGCGATGGCATTCAGCGCTGGACTTCCAGCAAGGTTATTTTCTTTTGCGAAATCATCAATCACGACATTGATGAAATCGGAACGCCGAACAAACTCGCCAATGCTTGCCATGGACTTCGGTGCTGTGCTCATTGCTAACCCTTGCGGTAACGACATCGGATGGCTGCGACATGAGCACCCTCCTCCTGTGTGCCACTCCTCGCTATTTGACAGCGCCCAGGTGGTCGACACCCGCACCCGAATGAGGGCCTAATCGGCATGGCCAGCCGTCTTCGAGCGGATGTTGCGTAGCGATCGACCGACGTCCTTGCCTCGGCGAGGACGCACGGGCCAGCACTCTGGGCCGTCTGTGGGCCGTGCGAGGGGGCTCAGGGGTGACCGGTGGCGACCAACAGTGACAGGGCCGCTACGAGGGTGATCCGGGAAGTCGCAGGTCAGCGGGGCCCCCGCCTACTGGTTCGCTCCCAGGGGTGGCGGTCAGGCAAGATGGGGTGTATCTGCCCACTCACTCTTTGCCGGACGGTTTCTCTTGGCTGAGTACATCTACACGATGCGCAAGACGCGCAAGGCGCACGGCGACAAGGTCATCCTCGATGACGTGACGCTGAGCTTCCTGCCCGGTGCGAAGATCGGTGTGGTCGGCCCGAACGGTGCCGGTAAGTCCACCGTCCTCAAGATCATGGCCGGTCTTGAGCAGCCGTCCAACGGTGACGCCTTCCTGTCGCCCGGCTACACGGTCGGCATGCTCCTCCAGGAGCCGCCGCTCGACGAGTCCAAGACGGTCCTCCAGAACGTCCAGGACGGCGCCGCCGAGATCATGGGGAAGCTTCACCGCTTCAACGAGGTCGCCGAGCTCATGGCGACCGACTACTCGGACGCGCTCATGGAGGAGATGGGCAAGCTCCAGGAGGACCTGGACCACGCCAACGCCTGGGACCTCGACGCGCAGCTCGAGCAGGCCATGGACGCGCTGGGCTGCCCGCCCGGCGACTGGGCCGTCACCAACCTCTCCGGTGGTGAGAAGCGCCGCGTCGCGCTCTGCAAGCTCCTCCTCGAGGCGCCTGACCTGCTCCTCCTCGACGAGCCCACCAACCACCTGGACGCCGAGTCCGTGCAGTGGCTGGAGCAGCACCTCGCCAAGTACCCCGGCACCGTCGTCGCCGTCACCCACGACCGGTACTTCCTCGACAACGTGGCCCAGTGGATCCTGGAGCTCGACCGTGGTCGCGCCCACCCCTACGAGGGCAACTACTCCACCTACCTGGAGAACAAGGCCACCCGCCTCAAGGTCGAGGGCCAGAAGGACGCCAAGCGTGCGAAGCGTCTGAAGGAAGAGCTCGAGTGGGTGCGGTCGAACGCCAAGGGGCGTCAGGCCAAGTCCAAGGCCCGTCTCGCTCGCTACGAGGAGATGGCCGCCGAGGCCGACAAGATGCGGAAGCTGGACTTCGAGGAGATCCAGATCCCGCCGGGCCCGCGCCTGGGCTCCATCGTCGTCGAGGTCAACAACCTCTCCAAGGCCTTCGGCGACAAGGTCCTCATCGACGACCTCAGCTTCACGCTGCCGCGTAACGGCATCGTCGGCGTCATCGGCCCGAACGGCGCCGGCAAGACCACGCTCTTCAAGATGATCCAGGGTCTGGAGACCCCGGACTCCGGCGACATCAAGGTCGGCGAGACCGTCAAGATCTCGTACGTCGATCAGAGCCGCGCCAACATCGACCCCAAGAAGACGCTGTGGGCCGTCGTCTCCGACGAGCTGGACTACATCAACGTCGGCCAGGTCGAGATGCCGTCCCGCGCCTACGTGTCCGCGTTCGGCTTCAAGGGCCCGGACCAGCAGAAGCCGGCCGGCGTGCTCTCCGGCGGTGAGCGCAACCGCCTCAACCTCGCGCTCACCCTCAAGCAGGGCGGCAACCTGCTGCTCCTCGACGAGCCCACCAACGACCTCGACGTCGAGACCCTCTCCTCGCTCGAGAACGCGCTCCTGGAGTTCCCGGGTGCGGCCGTGGTCGTCTCCCACGACCGCTGGTTCCTCGACCGAGTCGCGACGCACATCCTCGCGTACGAGGGTGAGTCGAAGTGGTACTGGTTCGAGGGCAACTTCGAGTCCTACGAGAAGAACAAGATCGAGCGTCTCGGTGCGGACGCGGCCCGTCCGCACCGCGCCACGTACAAGAAGCTGACCCGAGGCTGAGCGTGCGTCACATCTACAGCTGTCCCCTGCGCTGGTCGGACATGGACGCCTTCGGGCACGTCAACAACGTCGTCTTCCTGCGGTACCTGGAAGAGGCGCGGATCGACTTCATGTTCCGGCTGGCGCCGGGCGACGGTTCGCCGTCGTTCTCCGGCGGGTCCGTCGTGGCCCGGCACGAGATCGACTACGTACGGCCGTTGGTCCACCGGCACGCGCCGGTGACCATCGAGTCGTGGGTCACGAAGATAGGCGCGGCGTCCCTGACGATCGCGTACGAGATCAAGGACCCGGAAGTGACGTACGTACGGGCCTCCACGATCGTCGTCCCCTTCGACCTGGAGGCCCAGCGGCCGCGTCGTATCTCCGCCGAGGAGCGCTCGTTCCTCGAGGAGTACATGGACGACGGGATGACTGCCGCCGCATGATCGCGCCGCTGCACTTCGCCGATGCCAGGGAGGCGGCGGACCTCGCCGCCTTCCTGGCCCGGTTGATCCACTACGACCGCGCCGCCGCCGTCCGCCTCCAGGCGGGAGGCGGGGCGCTCGCCGTGTTCGGTCGGCCGCCGTCGTTCGAGGTGCTGGCCATCCGCACGGCGCGGCTGGTCGACGAGGTGGAGCTGGACGTCACGGTGTCGGCCGGTGAACTCCTCGAAGGCATCGAGGAGTCGGCCGGCAAGGCCGTCGTCCCCGGCACCGTCACCGGCCCGCCGTGGACCGGTGTCCTGCCGCCGCGGGGCGGCTGGGAGCCGGTCACCGGAGTGCCCGGAGTCGTGGCACTGCGCGGCGCGGTGGCAGCCGCGGTCGCCGAATTCCGGGCGCGGGACGAGGAGTTGCCCGAGGAGCGCAGGACACGGGCCGAGCGGGACCGGATCGGCCGCGAGATCTGGTCGCGGACGGTCGCGGGCACCGGGCTTCCGCTGCGGGCCGTCCACGCGGCGCAGTCCCTCGGTTTCCTGCCCCCGCACGAGGCCCCGGTGGCGCTCCTCGCCTCGGGTCCCTGGCTGCGGCTGCGGACCCCGTACGGCTCGATAGCCCTGCGTACGGTCCCGATGTCGCTGACAGTCGCCCCTGCCTCACGGCACGGGCACTGACCTTCACGCGAGCCGAGTGAGCCCTCGGGAGGGCCGGCGCCGCACGGTCACGACACCGACGGCCAGAGCCCAGTAGACGATCAGGGCCGCGGTCAGGGCGGTGTTCCCCCAGCCGACCGCGCTGTAGAAGTCGGCCGCGTCCGTCCCGAAGAACAGGGACGGTACGAACGCCACGTTGACCGCCGCGACGGCGTAGGCGCTCCACCCGGCCCAGCGCGGCAGGACCCCACTGCGCAGGATCGCGTACCCGGCGGCCACCAGCAGGATCGCCGTCAGAAGCCTGGCCACCGATCCGTGCAGCAGCATGTTCGCGTGGGCCAGCGGCCCGTCGACGGTGGGGTCCAGCGTCCCGTCGGGACGCTGCAGAACGGTCCCCGCCTCGATCGACGCCGCGACCAGTGTGACGGTGACGTACGCCGTGCCCGCGCCGAAGACGAGGCTCGCCGGCCACTCGAACGCCGGGCCCGCGCCGCGGATCAGATGGCGCAACCCCGTCAGGAAGACCAACAGGGCTCCGCACGTCAGGATGTTCAGCAGGATCCTGGCGAGGACGTTCGAGGCCGGCGGTGCTCCGGAGTACACGAAGTACAGCGGCACGCCGACAGCGGCCAGCAGGCCGGCGGCGATGCCGCAGGCACCCATCGTCCGTCGTATCCGTAGGTCGTCCATGGTGGTTCCTTCCTCGGTCGATCACTCGGTCGATCACTCGGTCGATCAGGGGTCAGACGGGTCGGTGGGGTGCGGCCGCGGCCTCGATGCCGTCGAGCAGCCGCGCGATCCCGTGGCGGACGATCGGGGTGACGTCGCCGTCCTCGTCCTCGTCGAGCCCCTCCTCGCCCGCGAGCGAGCAGAGAAGGGGGAAGCGCTCCGGGTCGAGCCGTCGGGCCAGCACCTCGCCGTACGCGGCGGCGCTCTCGGGATCGAGCTCGGTGGCCACCCGCGCCAGGTCGCGTACGGCTCCGGAGACGAAGGTGGCGAGCGGGATCAGCTCCTCGCGTGGCAGGCCCGCGCGGTGGAGGGGCCTCAGGAGCGCCTCGAACCAGGCCAGTTCGTTCGGGCCGACCGGTGCGCTCGACGTAGGGACCCGCAGCATCCACGGGTGGCGCAGATAGAGGTCCCACAGCGACGCCACCCATGCCTCGATCTCGGCACGCCAACCGGCCGGGGGAGAAGGGGGCGCGGGCGGACGGCCCGTCGCGAAGTCGTTCATCGCCGCGATCAGTTGATCCTTGCCGGGGATGTGCCGGTAGAGGGCCATGGCCGTGCAGCCGAGTTCCGCGGCGACGCGCTGCATCGAGAGTGCGGCCAGTCCCTCGGCGTCGGCGGCGGCCACGGCGGCCGTCACGATCCTCCGGACGTTGAGCCGGGGGCGGTCCTCGGGCTGCTCCTCCGCGTCGGCGCGCCACAGGAGGTCCGCGACCGCGCTCAGGTCGTGGGGCGTGGCGGGACGGCCGCTCCGGTTTTCGCGCGTCATGGGCACTCCACTCCAGCGGTGTGTTTACGCGATATACTTAGCGTACGCCATAAACAGAAGCGCATGCCAGTCCCTGAGTACGTGGCGCAGTCGGCCAGGGGGCGAGCCCCCGCACACCAGGGAGGCGAGAGCTCCCGCGCACCGGGGGACGAGAGCCGCCCCCCGGCGGACCCCGTCAGCCCTCCGTGCCGTCCGGACCCTTGCCGTCCGGCCACACCCCGATGTGGTCCTGTTCCAGCTCCAGCATCACGCGGTGCTCCATGCCCAGCGTCTCCGTGTACTCCGCCGGCAGCTGCAGCCGCCCCGCGCGGTCGAGCATCGCGTACTCGCGCGCCACCAGGGATTCCTGGCCCTCCGCGTCGACCTCCGTACGGCGCAGGACCTCCGAGGAGGTGCGGCCGTCGCGGATGGCGACCGTGCGGCGGACCTCGGAGGCGACCGCCTGGTCGTGGGTGACGATCACGATCGTCGTGCCCAGCTCCTCGTTGGCGCGGCGGAAGGCCGCGAAGACCTGCTCGCCCGTCGCCGAGTCCAGCTCGCCGGTCGGCTCGTCCGCCAGCAGCACCGAGGGGGAGTTGGCCAGCGCGACCGCGATCGCGACCCGCTGCTGCTGGCCGCCGGACATCTGGTGCGGGCGCCGGTCCCGGCAGTCCGCGATGTCCAGCATCGCGAGCAGCTCCTCCGCCCGCTCGCCCTTCCGCCGCGACCGGCCGCCGCCGCGCAGCTGCATCGGCAGAGCCACGTTCTGCGCTGCGGTCAGATACGGGAGGAGGTTGCGCGCCGTCTGCTGCCAGACGAAGCCCACCACGTCCCGCCGGTACCGCAGCCGCGCCTTCGCGTCCATGGCCAGCAGATCGCAGCCCGCGACCTTCGCCGCCCCGGCCGTCGGCACGTCCAGACCCGCCAGGATGTTCATCAGGGTCGACTTGCCGCTTCCGGACGCGCCGACCAGGGCCATCAACTCGCCCTCCTTCACCAGGAGATCGAGCCCCTGGAGCGCCTGCACCTCCACCCCGTCCGTGGTGAAGATCCGTACGAGCCGGTCGCAGGCGATCAGGGCGTCGTGCCCGTACGAGGGCCGGTCGCGGTGCGCGGTCGCCCGCTGTTCCAGCTCCGCAAGGCTGATGTCGGTCATCGTGCGTCTCCTGCCCTGAGTTCCTTGATCGAGCCTGTGCGCGCCGACCACCACGCCTGAAGGACGGCCGCCACCCCCGTCAGGACCACCACGCCCAGCGCGGGCAGCCCCAGCGACCACGGGTCCGCCCGCAGGGTCGCGCCGTCGAGGACGGCGAACCCCGGCGCCGCCGCCAGGGAGAGCCGGACCAGATCCACTCCCGGTCCGAGGAGCAGGATCGTCGCCCAGCCGACGAACGTGCCGCCGACCGCGGCGAGCAGCGCCTGCGGCAGCGCCTCGAGCCCGAGGAGCCGCCGACCCTGCCGCCGGGTCAGTCCCATGGTCCGCAGCCGGGCCAGGAGCATGGCCCGCTCCGGCGCGGACTGCATCAGCGACAGCAGAACGGCGAGCACCGCGTAGCCTGCGCCCGCGCCGATCGCCGCCAGGTAGATCCGCTCGGCGCCCGACTGCATCGGCGAGTCCACATAGGTGGCCCGCCGTTCGGTCCGCAGCACCACCGAGAAGTTCGGGGACTTCGCCGCGACCGCGGCCCGCAGCGCCTTCCCGTCGACCGAAGGGCCGGACGCCAGCAGCGCGGTGTCCGCCCGGTTCGTCAGGTCGGCGGCGTTGACCAGCAGGAAGTCCCCGCCGGGCAGGGCCGGGGTGGTGGCCCGTACCGCCACGATCCGCACCTTGAACTCACCCGCCGCCGCCGTCACGCTCTGCGGCTCGCCACCGAGCCGCGCCGCGACCGCCGGGGAGGCGATCGCCGGCAGGACCCGGTCGTGGTCGATCCGGCCGCCCGTACCGGTGGACTTCAGCAGACCGGCGGGGAAGGGCCCGAAGTCGGTCTGCCGGGCCAGCCGGGTGTACGACTCCGGTTCCACCCCCACCAGGGGCGTGGACCGCGCCTCCTGAGCGCGGCCCGTCCCGGGCGGCAGCAGCAGGCCGTACTCGATCTGGACCGCGGCCACGTCCCGTACCCCCGCCGACCCACGCACCGCCGTCGCCAGTCCGGCCGGCAGCGGCATCCCGTCGGTGTTCCCCGAGACCCGTGCGTCCGCGCCCGTCTCCAGGAGCGCGGCCCGGTCGCGGGCGTCGGCGACCCCGGCGAGCACCGAGCCGCCGAACGCGGCCGTCGTCAGCGCCACAAGAAGCGCGAGCAGCGGCAGCGCACCGGTCGCCGAGGAGCGCCCGGCCCGGGCGAGCGACAGATGTCCGACCGCGCCGCGCAGCCTGCGCGCCGGGCGGGCCGCCCACCGCAGCGGCAAGGGGTACAGCCGTACGAGCACCAGAGCGGCGATCAGCGCGACCAGCACCGGCGCCGAGCTGACGAGATAGTCCCCGGAATCGTCCGTACCGCGTCGGCGCAGCGCCACCACGGCGCCGACGGCCAGGACGAGCACGGTGAGTTCGGCGACCGTACGGCCCCGGGAGGGGCGGGCGTCGACCAGGTCCTGGCGCCCGCCGTGCGTGAGCGGCCTGCGGTGCAGGAACAGCGCGCGCAGCGGCAGCGCCAGTGTGGCCAGGAGCGCGACCGCGCCCGCCGCGGCCAGGGCCGGCAGGAATCGGGCGTCGGGGAGGACGACCGTCGCGAGCAGCAGACCGAGCCCGGCGGCGGGCAGGGCGAGGACGGCCGTCTCGCCGAGCAGCCGGACGCCGATACCCGCGAGCGAGCCGCCGCGCGAGCGCAGCAGCGCCAGCTCGGCGGAGCGCCGGGCCGCGAACAGCCCCCCGGTCATGGCGAGGACGACCGCCGCGACCGCGCCGATGCCGAACGTGGCGACGGCGACGACCGGGGCGATGGCCGTACGCATCCCGCGGTAGGCGCCGACGACCTCGTCGAGGTCGGTGTCGACCGCGCCGTTCCGGCCGATCGCCTCCCGGACCCGCACCAGGCCGGGGCCGCCGGACATGGAGGCGACGGCCTCGCCGAGCCGGGGCGTGTCCTGCGCGGTGAGATGGCCGGAGGCGGGCGCGAGGCGCCAGTAGAGCTCCGGTTCACCGCTGCCGGAAAGGAGCACGGGGCCGGCGGCGGGCGGGAGCAGCAGCGCGGCCTGCCAGTAGAACTGTGTGCCGTCGCCGCGCGGGACGACGGCGTACACGGGGGACCGCAGCAGCGGTTCGACGGACCAGTAGGGGCCCCCGGGCCGGATGGGGTCCACGATGCCGGTGATGGTGACGGCGAGCGGGGTCGAGGAGAACTTGGCCGGCACGTGCACCACCGAACCGACCTTCAGCCGCAGCGACTTCGCCGTCGCCATGGTGACGGCCGCCTCGCTCGTGCCCTTGGTCGCGTCGGCCTTCGCGGGCAGCCGGCCCTCCCGTACCGTCGCGTGCTCGGCGAGCCCGGACGGCGTGGCCATCGTGAGCTCGGGGGGTATCCCGAACGGCTGGGGAAGCCAGGGGTCGAGCCCGGTGACCCGCTTCGTGGTCCGTACCCCGTGCACCGACTCCCGTGGATCGGCGCGCAGCGGCTGCGGCAGCAGTTCCTCCAGTGCGGCGCGGTCCTTGGTCAGCCGCTCGGGGGCGATGCCGCCTTCCGCGGGCACCCGAGGAAGGAGAGTCGTGACGTCGAGGACCGCCTCGGCGGGCGCGGCCGTGGCGATGTGGTGCCGCAGGCCCTCGGTCTCGTACCTGTCGACGGTCCGGGGAAGTGCGGCGGCGAGGAAGGCGGTGACCAGGACGAGGAGCGCGAAGGCCCACGCCGTCCCCGGAGCGGTCCGCAGCCGGGTCCGCACCCAGGGAGCCACGGCGCGGGCGGGCTTGCGGGGCATGTCGGACGCCTTCCTTCCGGGTGCGGTACGCATCACTGGTCCCCCTGGTGGCGCAGGGTCACGGCCGGGTCGGTGCGGCGCAGCGCGATCGTGGCGACGATCAGCAGCGGCAGCGCGGCGACCCCGGAGAGCAACAGGGCCACGTGTCCGGGCGGGAGTTCGACCAGGACGCGGGGGACGGGCCGGGTCGCCTGTCCGGTCAGGACGACCAGCGGGACGACGGCCCGGGTCAGCACGGCGCCGAGGGCGACGCCCACGAGCAGGCCGATGCCGACCAGCAGGCCCTGTTCGGCGGCGATCAGCCGGGCCAGCTGGCGACGCGGAGCGCCGAGCGCCCGCAACACCCCGAACTCTGCCGACCGTTCACGGGTCGAGCCGGCCGCGCTGACCGCGAACCCGACGGCCGCGAGCGCGGCGGCGGCCGCCGCCACCGCCATCAGCGCCGCGTTGGGGCCCGCGCCGAGGGGGTCGCCGAGCAGCTCGGCGGCGGCCTCGTCCCGTACGAGCACCTGGCCGGGATCGGTGTCGGGGCGGGCCCGCAGCGCCCGGGCGACCTCGCCGGTCCGGCCGGGCGCGGCGGTCAGCCACCACTCGGTGGGCGGCAGGGTGGCGGTGCGGTCGGAGGCGAGGTACTGGTTGGCCGCCTGCAGGTCGACGAGGAGGGCGCCCCCGTCGTCGGGCGTGGCGGCCGGCGCGGTCGCGGACACGGCCCGGGCCCCGTTGCCGGTGGTGGGCAGCTCCCGGACGCTGTCGGCGATCGTCACCCGTAGACGCAGGCCGGCGAGCGACACCTCCACCTCGTCGCCCTTCTTCGCCCCCGCCGCCGCGAGGAAGGCGTCGCTCGCCACCCCGCGCAGCGTCTTCGGCGGGGCGGGCCGCGGGGCGGCGATCCGCACGGTGAAGTCCTCCGGACCGTCGAAGAGGTCCGTCCGGGACACGCCGTCGACGTCGTATCCGATCGAGAACGGCGCGCTGCCGCCCGAACTCCCGGTGAGCGCGAGCGGATCCTGCCACTCGCCGTTCGACGTCGTCCGGTACCCGGCGGTCCAGGAAGCGAAGGGACGCGCGATGTCGAGCGGGCGCTCGGCGCCGCGCTCGTGCAGGGAGACGATCCGTTCGACGGCGAGGGTCTGCCGCCCGCCCGGGCCGTCGGCGCTCTGCCCGTCCAGCTCCACGCCGGTCAGGTTCAGTACACCGCCGGCCGCCGGGCCGGTCCCGTCGGGGCCGAGGTCGAGGGCGAGCCTGTGCGGCTTCCCGTCGGCCGGCAGCGGCCCGAGGAGCTGACGGTACGGAACGCCGTGGCGGTCCTCCAGGACCACCGTCACCTGGACCGTCGCCGTGCCCGGCGGCGCCGTGCGCCGCAGGTCGAGGGCGAGGCCGCGGCTGCCGGCGGGCAGCGCGAGCCCCGGGCGCGGGGCGTCCTTCGGGGCCAGGGAGGTCAGCAGGGCTGAGGTGGGACGGTCGGCGAGGTCGTCACGGAGCAGGAACCCGTCGGCGGCGTGCCGTGTGTCCAGGGCGAGGACGGTCGCGGTCCGGTTCTCCGCGAGGTCCGTGGCGGCGCGGTGCGCGGGGGCGGCCGAGCCGAGCCCGGGCAGCGCGGCGTACCGGCCGGCCCGGGTCGGGTCGGGGGCGCCGCCGGTGAGGACCCGGAGCGCCGCTCCCGTACGGAAGTCGGCCCGGTCCTCCTGCGAGCGGTCCCAGGAGGCGCTCTGCCCGATGGCGAGCATCCCCATCGCGACGGCGAGGACGAGCAGCAGCACCGGGCCCGCGCCGCGCAGCGGCCGGCGGCTGAACTGCCAGCCCGCGAGCGCGGCCGGCAGTCCCCGCCCGCCCGCGGCGCGCCGCTCGGCGAGCCTGGCGGCGGGCGGCAGCAGCCGCAGGGTCAGAACGGTGCCGGCGAGCAGCGCGAGCGCGGGGGCGGACACGAGCAGGGGGTCGATGCCGAGGGAGCCGCCGCGGTCGCCGCTGAGCGCGCCGGTGCCCCCGTCCCCGGACGCGCCGGTCTGCCGGTCGAGCTGCCAGTAGGCCACGGCGGCGACGAGGAGGAGGGCGATGTCGGCCCCCGCCCGTACAGGTCCGGGCAGCGCGGCCGTACGCCCCTTGCGGAGCTTCACCACCGCCCCGTCCCCGGTGCTCAGCGCGGGCGCCACGACGGCGGCGGCGCAGCACACGGCGACCAGCGCCGCGACCAGGGACACCTGACCGAGAGGGGCGTCGTCGAGCCGTAGGCCCAGCGCGCCGAGCGAGGACCGTTCGGCCAGCAGCCGGGTCAGCGGACCGGCGAGGAGCGGGGCGATCACGGCGGCGGGCAGGGCGAGCAGCAGCGCCTCGACGGCGGCGAGCGAGGTGATCCGGCGCCGCGAACCGCCCCGGGCCCGCAGCAGCGCGGTCTCGCCCGACCGCTCGGAGCTGAGCAGCCGGGCGACGAGCAGCAGGGCGTACGCGGCGAGCAGCACCAGCTGCACGGCGACGATCATCAGCGTGGACCGGGAGACCAGCAGGGCCCGGTCGGTCTGTTCGAGGACGGTCGGCAGCGAGGTGTGCGCGGTGACGGTGGAGCCGAACCGGGAGGTGTCGGCGGCGAGCGCCTTCGGCTCCGCCGTGGCGGCGGCGTGCAGCGCGTCCATCCGGCCGGTGGTGACCCCGGTGAAGTCGGCGGTGGCCAGCCAGGACGTCTCGCCCGCGGTGACCCGGCCGGAGCCGAGGACGGCGGGATCGGCGACCAGCGGGCCGTACGTCGTGAACACGACGGTCCGCACCCCGCGCCCGCCCGCCGGATCCAGCTGCCAGTAGAGATCGGTGAGGTCGGCGGGTCGGTAGAGGCCGGTGATCCTTGCCTTGACCGGCTTGCCACCGAGCCGGTCGGTGAGATCGAGTACGGTCCCGGCCCCGATCCGCAGCCGCTGGGCGGCCTCCTCGGGCACCGCGACGTCGATCGTTCCCCCGGCCGCGCCGTCGCGGGGCCAGGCGCCCTTCACGAGCGTGAGGCGCGAACGGTCGAGAGCGGCGATGTGGGTGAGGTCGGGTTCGCCCAGGCGCGCGCCCGGATCCTGAAGGCTCCGGGGGAGTGCGTACGGCCCCGAGCGCTCCAGCTTCCGTACGTCGACCGGCAGCCCGTCGAAGGTCCGGTCGGCCGCCTCACGCGTCGCCGCGTCGGCGCCGTCCCGCTTGCGCGTCGGCACCTGCGCGGAGACGACCAGTGCGGCGGCGGGCGCGGCCCGGCCCCGCAGGGTGCCCTGGAGGGCGGCGTCGCCGATGGAACCGGAGAAGGCAGCGAGCGTGGCGAGCACGGAGGTGGTCAGCAGGACGGCGAGAAGCGCCGCGGCGAGCAGCAACCGGTGTGCCCTGACACGCAGAAGTACGAACCCGGTCACCCATCCCCCTGAACCCCACCGAACGTTCATCCGATGCTTTCAGAGGGCACGTGCCCCTGGAAACCGCTTGCACTGGGTCCTTGACTCGATCGTGACCGTTATTCGGGGTCACGACACCGGAATGCGTCAGTCCGCGGTGTTCACCATCGACGCCGCCGCATACGTCAGGTACTTCCACAGCTGGCTCTCGTGCTCGGGCGCCAGGCCCAGCTCGTCGACCGCGTCCCGCATGTGCCTCAGCCAGGCGTCGTGCGCCGCCTTGTCGACCGTGAACGGGGCGTGGCGCATCCGCAGCCGGGGGTGGCCGCGGTGGTCGCTGTAGGTGCGGGGGCCGCCCCAGTACTGGATCAGGAAGAGCACCAGGCGCTCCTCGGCAGGTCCGAGGTCCTCCTCGGGGTACATCGGGCGAAGCAGAGGGTCCTCCGCGACTCCCTGGTAGAAGCGGCGCACGAGACGCCGGAAGGTCTCCTCGCCACCCACCTGCTCGTAGAAGGTCTGCTCCTGAAGTGTGCCGCGCGGAATCTCCATCACCGTTCCATCGTCTCAGATGCCCCGACCGAGGACCGGAGGTCTAGGACCACCGGCCTCAGGACCGCTCGCCTCCCCACCGCCCGCGCAGGACAGTGGAGGCATGGGCGCTCAGCCGGACGGCTTCGCCGAGGACGGTGCGCGGGCGCGACAGGTTCTCGTACGGGAGATCGCGGCGTACGGCGCTCTGCGCGACCCCGCCTGGCACACGGCCTTCTCCGAGGTGCCCCGCCATCTCTTCGTCCCCTGCTACTACGTCTCCGGGACCGGCGGCCACGAGCGGTTCTGGTCCGACGACCCCGACCCCGGCCGGCGCGCACGCTGGCTGCGGGGCGCCTACCAGGACGAGCCGCTGGCCACCCGGGTACGGGACGGGGAGCTGGTCACCTCCTCCAGCCAGCCCTCCCTGATGGCGCAGATGCTGGAGGCCCTGGAGGTACGGGACGGGCTGGACGTCCTGGAGATCGGCGCCGGCACCGGCTACAACGCCGCCCTGCTCAGCCACCGGCTCGGCGCCGAGCACGTGACCACCGTCGATCTGGACGAGGACATCACCGAGTCCGCCCGCACCCATCTCGCCGCCGCCGGATACCGGCCCGCCGTGATCACCGGCGACGGCGCCCGCGGCTGCCCGGAACGCGCCCCCTTCGACCGGATCGTCGCGACCTGCACCGTGCCGTCGATCCCGTACGCCTGGCTCGCCCAGTGCCGCCCCGAGGCGCTCGTCCTCGCCCCGCTCTCCACCGGGCTGATCCTGCTGCGGGTGCGCGACGCGTCCCACGCGGAGGGCCGCTTCCTGCCCACCTCCGCGTACTTCGTCGCGCTGCGTGGCGGCAACGCCCGCTTCCCCCGGCGGCGGCCGATGGGCCTGCCGAGGCAGGTGTACGACGACGAGCGCTTCCGGTTCCTGCGCACTCTGGCGGAGGACACCCTCGACACGCGCGAAGCGCTCTCGCTCTGGCAGCGCGAGCGGCGGCCTGAGCGGGAGCGCTTCGGGGTGACGGTGCTCGGGGGCCGGCAGTGGGCCTGGCTGGACGACCCCGAGGGGCCGTACGCCTGGCCACTGCCGAGCGGCTGATCCCGGGGTCGCCGGGATCCCGGCCGGCTTATCCCCGGCGGACCGTGATCGTCGTCCAGGCGCCGACGTGCACCCGGTCACCGTCCTGGAGCGGGACGGGCACATAGGGCTGGATCGGTTCTTCTCCACCGTTGATCGTCGTGCCGTTGGTGGAGTTCTGGTCCACCACGGCCCACGAGCCGTCCGGCTGCTGCACCAGCACGGCGTGCTGGTGCGAGACGCCCGGGTCCTCCGGCGGCACGGAGAGGTCGATGTCGGGGGATTCGCCGGTGGAGTGCCGACGGCGGCCGATGCTGATCTGGTTCCCCTGGAGCGGCAGATGCTGCTCGGGGGAGTAGGCGGGCAGGTTCAGGCCCGTGGCCTCCGGACCGCTGCGCTGCATCATCGCCATGAAGTAGTCGCGGTCCGGCCCGATGTACGCCGACCAGCCCGCGGCGGGCCGCTGCGGCTGGTACTGCTGCGGCGGCTGCGGCGCGTGATGCTGCTGCGGGGGCTGCGGGGCGTGCTGCTGGGGCGCGTGCTGCTGCATCGGGGGTGCCTGCGGCGGAGCCTGGGGCTGCGAGGGCGGCGGCAGCATCCAGTCGTCACCGCCTCCAGCCCCACCGTGCTGCGGCGGGGCCTGCGGCGCGGGTTGCTGAGGCGCCTGCTGTCCGGGCGGCGGGCTCTGGAAGAACGACGGCGGGGGCTGCGGCGGTCCCTGCTGGAACCCCTGCGGTGCCTGCGGCTGGGGAGCCTGCCCCTGGGGCTGCTGCTGCATCGGCGGCCGCTGCGGCGGCGCCTGGTGGTGCGTGGGGTCGGCGGACAGCGGCTCCGCCGGCCGGTTCATCTGCGAGGGCCGCGAGCTCTGGTACTCGTACGGGTCCGGCTGCTGCGGTGCCTGCGGCTGCGGCGGACGCGGCGGCGACTGGAAGCCCGGCGGCAGATTGAGGCCCGGCGGCGGGCTCTGCTGCGGGGTGGGCGGCGCCACCGGCGTGTACGAGGTCGCCGTGTTGGTCAGGAAGTTCCAGCGGCACTCCTCGCAGAACGGGGCCATGGCCTCGCGCGGGGTGCGGCACTGGGGGCAGAGCTCCGCCTGGGCGGTCGCGTTCGGGTCGTAGCCCCCGGGGCCGGGCCCAGGGCCACCGGGACCCTGTCCGGGTCCGGCCGGGCCCGGGTATCCGTACGCCGGCGGCGGAGGCGGGGGAGGCGGCGGTACGGCACCCGCCGGCGCACCCGCCCCGGCCATGCGGTGGCCGCAGACCTCGCACCAGTCGTCGGAAACCGACTGGTGTCCGTTCGGGCAGGTCGGCATGTCGGTGCTTCCCCCTCTCGTCGTCCGGCCCCCTGGCCGGGCTACTTCTTGACGCGAACCGTCTTGGTGGAGCGGGTCTCGAGTGTCATCTCGTCCGCTTCCGTGACCTTCGCCTTCAAACGCACAGTACCTGTCGCCGCGTCGACGACGTCCACCACCTTCGAAAGCAGTTTCGCAGTGTCCTCGTTGCCCGACGCGGCCGCCAACTGCACCGCGCGCCCCAGCTTGGCCGTCGCGCCGCCGTGGTCACCGGACTTGCGCGCGTCCAGGCCCTGCTGGATGACCTGCGCCAATTCGGCCTGGCCCGTGTAGTGCGCGACCTGTGGATTGATGGACGTGGACATCACCATGTCGTCCGTCCACACCGCCCGGACCAGCCCCTGACCCAGCGTCTGCGGAGTGCCGCCCGCCGGGTCGGGGACGATCAGTGAGACCCGGGCGGCGAGCATCTCCTGGCCGATTTGGGCCTGTGGCACGCGGACGCAGACGTGGTAGTCCCGGGACTCGTCGCCCCAGGAACCGGTCGGGTAGTCACCGGCCCGCGGGGGCACCTCCGTACGGCGCGAGGTCAGGTCCTCGACCGTCGGCGCGACCTGCTTCACGAACGCGATCTCCACCCCGACCGGGGTCCACAGGCGCAGCGCGACATCCGCGACCTCCTTGCCCATGGCGTTCTCCATCATGGTGGTGAAGTCCGCGGAGAGGCCCGTCGGGTCGGCCACGATGTCGGCCGTGCCGAGCAGGGCGGAGGCGATGCCGGTGACCTCCTTGACCTCCCAGTCGGTACCGACGCCACGCGCGTCACAGGTGAATCGGCTGGCGCAGGCGTCCAGTGCGGCCCGCAGGTCCTCCGGCGTCTCGTGTTCGTTGCGTCCGTCGGTGAGCAGGATGCCGTGCCGGATCGACACCTCGGCGGAGGCCAGCAGCCGGTCCGCGAGGCTCAGCCAGGTGCCGATCGCCGTACCGCCGCCCGCGCTCAGCCGACGCAGCGCGTCCTTGGCCTGGCCACGGGTCGCCGGCCCGGCGACGGCGAGGCCGCCGTTGCCGGGGAAGACCTCCTTCGCCTCGTGCGTACCGGCGATCACGGCGAAGGAGGTGCCGTCGCGCAGGGCGTCGATCGCGGCGGCCGTCGCGTCCCGCGCGCCGCGCATCTTGGTCGGCGGGTAGTCCATCGAACCGGAGCAGTCGACCATGATCACCACGGCGGCGTCGGTGCCGGTGCCATGGCCGCCGAGCGCCGCACCGCGACTGGTGCCGCCGCCGGTCGAGGTGACCGTGACGATGGCGCTGACCTCTCGTCCGCCCTCCGGCAGGAACTCGTTCTGGTACACGTCCACCGAGAACTGAGGCACGTTCGACTTGGAGAAGTTCGCCATGAGTTGAGGCTCCTCGACAACAGGCGTGGGACAAGCGTTGAGACAGGCGTGGGACAGGCGTGGTTCAGAGGCGAGAGGGACAGGGGCCGGCGACCGCTCAGGCCGATCCTGCCCCTTGCGAGGAGAGGGCGAACGGCAGCAGCGCCACTGTTACGTTGTCGTGGCCCCCGCCGTCCAGGGCGTGGCCGACCAGCACCTGGGCGCCGTGCAGCAGCCGTCCGGCCGCGTCCGTCGGTACGACCCGGGCCATGTCCTCGGCGGCCTCCGCGTAGTTCCAGAGGCCGTCCGTGCAGACCACGACCACGCCGGGCCGGTCCGGCTTGAACGCGGCCGTGTGCGGCTCCAGTTCGTACGCGTCGGCGCCCAGCCAGCCGGTGATGGCGTGGGCGCGCTCGTCCGCGTACGCCTCCGCCTCGTTCATCAGTCCTGCGGCGACCATCTGGGCCGCCCAGGAGTCGTCCTGGGTGAGCCGGGCGGCCGGGGAGGTGCGGTCGTCCGGCACCCAGTACGCCCGGCTGTCGCCGACCCAGCCGACGATCAGCAGCCCGTCGGCGACGACCGCGCCGACGATGGTGCAGGCGGGGGCGTTCTGGTGGCGGTGCGGATCGTGCTCCATGCCGCCCTGGCCGGGCTCCTCGGCCAGCGCGTTGACCGCCTCGGCGGCGGCGACGATCGCCTCGTGCATGGCCTGCTGCGGGTGCGTGCCGCGGGGCAGGGCGGCGAGCAGCGACTGACCGGCGGCGCTCGCGGCGGCGGCGGAGGCCTCGTCGGGCCGGGTCGCCGAGGAGACGCCGTCGCAGACGATCGCCAGGGTGGCGGGAGAGCCGTCGGGGAGCGCGGTGGCGGAGACGGTGAACGCGTCCTCGTTGCGGTGGTGCCGCAGGCCGCGGTCGCTGACGGCGGCGACCGCGGAGAGCTCCTGCTCCATGTGGTCGCGCTCGCGGGGCTGGGCGTGCCCGCAGTTCTCGCAGTACCCGTCGGGGTCCACATGTCCGGCGCGGCAGGCGACGCAGAGCTTGGTCCCGGCGGGCGGGGTCGGCGTCGGCGGGGCCGTACGGGGGTCGGGCGCGGCGAGCGTGAAGTCGCCGTCGGGGCCGGGGGACGCGGGCGCTTCCGTGGGGCCCGCCGTCTCCGCGGCACCCGCAGCGCCCGCCGTTTCCCCGGCGAGCGCGGCGAGGCCGCTGCCGGACGTCGCGGCGGCGTGCGGTCCGTCCGTACGGACGGGGACGGTCGGCAGGTCCCGTGCGGGCCGTGCCGCCGAAGCCTCCGCGCCCTCCGATGCCTCCGTGGTGGGGAGGTCGTGGCCGCCCGAGTCCGTGCCCGGCAGGTCGCCCGGGTGCTGGGTCACCGTCGAAAGGGAGCCGGGCTCGCGGGCCGGAGCGTCGGGCCAACTCACGGGCGTACCGATCGCCACCGTCGGACGGTCCGGCGCCGACGCCGGTACGGCCGACAGGTCGTATCCGCACGCCCCGCAGAAACGGTCACCCCTGTCCAGCGGCTCCGCGCAGCCGGGGCAGGCCGAGAGATCGTGCTGGGGCTTCTGGGACATACTCACACCCACGTCCTGGGGCGGAAACGGTTGGCCCGCTCCACCAGTTCGATCCTCTCCTCGCCCCGCTGAGCGAGCCGGGCGAGCACCCGGTACGAGCGTTCGAGGCCGAAGCGCAGTCCGCGCTCGTCCAGTTCGCTGCCGAGCAGCATCGCGCCGCCGGGCCCCGCTCCGGGACTTCCGGAGAGTACCCAGTCGAGCGCCGTGCCGAGGACCTCCGTCGACAACTGCTCCCGGCGTACCGCGTCCAGACCGAAGCCCTGGAGCGCGGAGACCTGAGCCGCCGCCGCCGTCAGATCCGCGCCGAGCGGCTCGTTCGGCGGCCGACGCCGCAGCCGGGCCCGTACGGCCGCGACCCGGGCGGCCGTGTAGTGGATCGACGCCTCCGGTACGGACTCCAGCGTGCGTACCGCCCCGGTGCGGTCACCGGCCGCCAGCTGCACCCGGGCGAGCCCGAACGCGGCGCTGACGAAACTCGGATCGGTCGCCCACACCAGGCGGTAGTACTCCGCCGCGTTGTCCAGCTGCCCGAGGACCTCCGCGCAGATGCCGAGGGCCAGCTTGGGCGCGGGCTCTCCGGGAAACGCGTCGTAGATCGCGTCGAAGGACAGCGCCGCGTTCTCGTGGTCGCCGGTCACCAGCGAGGTGAGGCCCCGGTACCAGACCACCCGCCAGTCGTCCGGGACCTGCTCCTCCAGCGTGGTCAGTGCCCGCCCGGCGGAGCCGAGGTCGCCCATCTCCAGACGGGCCCGCAGCTCGCGCAGCCGCAGCTCCAGGGAGGGCGCGGGCGCGTGGTGCAGGGCGCTGATCAGCTCGGCGGGCGCGGAGGCCATCAGTCCGGCGAGGAAGCCGGCGTTCGGGTCCCCCGGGTCCACCCGAGGGACGGGCAGCGCGAGCGACGTGGCCCGCCCGTCCAGAGGCGTGAGGAAGGGCCCGGCGCCGAATGACCCGACCGCCGATCCGGCCGCCGTTGGGGCCACCGCCCCGACCACCGATCCGGCCGCCGCCCCGGCGCCCGGGCCCGGAGGCAGGGCCTTGCGGCCGCGCCGCTTCTCCCGCGCGCCCAGGGCCGACACGTCCTCGGTCAGCTCCGCGAACAACTGCGTGTCCGTGACCCGCAGTTCGGTGCCGAACAGCGTCGAGAGCGCGGGGCGCGGGCGGCCGGACTGGAGGGCGACGACCTCCCGCAGCACTCCGGTCAGCTGCTCCGCCATCTCCTGCGCGGAGGAGAACCGGCGGGCCGGGTCGGGGTCCGTCGCCCGGACCAGGAGCCGGTAGAACGACTCGTACGTCCGGAAGACCTCGATGTGGTCCGGCTCGGGCAGCGAGTCGACGAAGACGTTGGTGTAGCCCTGGAAGTCGAAGGTCAGCACGGCCAGCGTGCGCGCCACCGTGTAGAGATCGCTGGCCACCGACGGGCCGACCTCGGCCACCTCCGGGGCCTGGTAGCCGACGGTGCCGTAGATCGCGGACTCGTCGTCGTCCATCCTGCGGACCGCGCCCATGTCGATCAGCTTGAGCTGGTCCTCGGACTGGATCGCGTTGTCGACCTTGAAGTCGCAGTACAGCAGGTTCCGGCTGTGCAGGTGTCCGAGCGCCTCCAGCGCCTCGATCCCGTACGCGCAGGCCTGCTCCACCGGCAGCGGATCGCGCCGGCCGTCCGCCGTCCTGCGGTCGTTGGCGATCTCCTTGAGCGACTTGCCGCCGACGTACTCCATGACGATGTAGCCGTCCATGGAGCCGGTGCGCTGGTCGAGGTGCTCGACGAAGTTGTAGATCCGGACGATGTTGGAGTGTTCGATCTCGGCGAGGAAGCGGCGCTCGGAGATCGCCGCGGCCATCGCGTCCTGGTCACCGGTGTCGAGCAGGCCCTTGAGCACCACCCAGCGGTCGGAGACCGCCCGGTCGACGGCCAGATAGATCCAGCCCAGCCCACCGTGCGCGAGACAGCCCGCGACCTCGTACTGCCCGTGCACGATGTCGCCGCCGCGCAGCTTGGGCACGAAGGAGTACGGGTGGCCGCACTTGGTGCAGAAGCCCTCGGTGCGGCCCGGCCGGTCACCGCGCGAACGGCCCACCGGAGCGCCGCAGTCCGAGCGCGAGCAGAATCGCTTCCGCTCCGGAACCTCGGGGTTGTCCATCACCGCGGCGCGCGGGTCCGGACGCGGCACCTCCGGAATCGAGACCAGACCGGCGCCCAGCCGGTTCCGCCCGGACTGCGCCGCCGACGCGCCCGAGCTGCGTACCGAGACCGAACGGCTGCTGCTCCCGCCCGACAGCGAGCGCGAGAGCCGCCCGGAGACCGAGCGGCGGGACGTGGACGAGCGGGAGGAGCGCGAGGAGGTGCGGGAGGACGCGCGCGAACTCGACCGGGACGAGGCCGACCCCTTGCCCGGCACGGCCATCCCGGTCGGGTTGGCCTGGAGCATTCCGCCCGCGGCGACGACCGGCGCGAGCCCGCAGGTGTCGCAGTACAGCTCGCCGTCGCCCATGTCCTCGTACGATCCCTCGCACGAGGGACGCTGACAGGTGCTCACCACTGACTCCCCCTGGCATCTCTGGGTCCGGACAGGACCTCCGCGGCGGCCTGCTGGTACCGCAGCACGGCCTGCTCGGCGACCCGCAGGTCGCACGGCGCGCTCCACAGCATCCGGCGGGCCGCGTCGTACCGCTCGATCAGCAGCGGATCCTCGGCCGCGCCGAGGCGGGCGACCTTCGCCTTGTAGGCGTCGAGCCGGCCGCGCAGCTCGGCACGGACCGCCAGCGGCGCGGTGACCGCGGTCAGGGACTCGCGGGCACGGAGCAGTTCGTCCTCGGCCTCCCGCTCCAGGGACTCCAGGAGCGGGGAGAGCCGGTGCCACTGGGCGTGCCTGCGGTACTCGGCGGCCGTCGAGAGCCGCTCCTGGAGGACCGTCGGCGGGCCGCTGACGGCCGGCACCTCGGAGGCCGCGATCTTGGCGAGGACCTCACCGCGCGCCGCCCGGGCCTCGGCCAGCGTCCGGTCGGCCCGCGAGAGCACGTCCCGCAGCCGCAGCAGCCGCTCCTCGGAGTCCTGCCGGACCGCGAGGACCGCCTCGATCTCCCGCCGGATGTCCTCCAGGGCCCGCGCCGCCCGGTCGTACCGCTCGGTGTCGGGCCGGCCGCCGCCGGGCGCCGAACTGCCCGCAGCGGGGTGCCAGAAGGACAGCGGGTCGGTGACGACCTGGGTGCGCAGCGCGGTGAGCTCGGCCGTGATCGACTCCAGCTCGTCGCCGGCCGGGTGCTCGCCTGGCCGTACGCCGACGGAGTGCGCCAATGAGCGCGTACGTCCCAGCTCCGCGGCGAGGAGATCTATCCGGGCGGGCAGCGCGGACCAGACGGCGTCGGAGGTCACCACCGTGTCGAGCGAGGAGGCGTACAGCTCGTTCATCCGCCGTACGAGCCCCTCCAGCGTGAACCGCTCGGAGAGCTGGGCCTGCTGCTGCGCCCCGCCCGCGACGACGACGCTCTCGCCGCGCAGCCGCTCGGTCAGCTCCTCCAGGTCCTCGCGACTGGACCAGCGCCGTCGTGCCCGCAGCTCACGGGCTTGGCTCAGCGCGCCGGTGTAGGCGTCGAAGTACGTCCAGAGCAGGGTGATCGTCCGCTCGGTGGACTGCCAGCGGTCCCGGGTCGTGCCGGTCAGCTCGGCGCCTTCCAGCAGCCTGCGGCCCGCGTGGTCCTGGAGAGCGAGGAGCGAGTCCTCGATCGCCTTGTGCTCCGCGCCGAGCCGCGCCAGCGCACGGTCCACCTCGTCCCGGTCCATCACCGGCCCGGGGGTGCCCGCGACGCCCATCGATCACCTCTCGCTCTACTTGTACTTGGGTGCGGGTGGCCCGGCTATCCCGGGCAGGTCCGCCTTCAGCCACTTGTCGTACGCCGCCTTCCAGGGACCCTGGCGGTACTGCACGAGGACCTGGTTGACCCGGCGGACCAGGTCGTCGTTGCCCAGCTTGGCGGCGACTCCGTAGTACTCGGTGGTGAACGGCTTGCCCTTGAGCTCGACCGCCGGATCCTGGGCGGCCTGACCGGCCGCCAGCGCGTTGTCCGTGAGGACGGCGTCGACCTCGCCCAATTGGAGCCGTGCCAGGCAGTCCAGCTGATTCGGGACGGTCAGCAGGTCCTTGTCGGCCTTGGTGCCGTCCGCCTCGTCCTTGAACGTCGCGCCGAAGGAGTTCTTCTCCAGGGCCTCGTAGGCGGTGGAGCCCTCGGCCGTGCAGACCCGCTTGCCGCCGAGCGAGGAGTCGTACCCCGTGATCGTGGAGCCCTTGGGCGCGAGGATCTGCTGGCCGACCTGGAAGTAGGCGGTGGAGAACGCCACCTGCTCGATCCGCTTGCAGTTGATCGTCATCGTCCGCACGACGAGGTCGACCTTGCCGCTCTCCAGGGCCGCGATCCGCTGATTGGTGGGGATGGCCCGGAAGATGATGTCGTTCTCGCTGCCGAGGACGTCCTTCGCGATCGCCTTCGCCAGGTCGATGTCGAAGCCCTCGAGCGTGCGCTCCTCCGCGTTGCGGTAGCCCCAGCGGAAGCTGTTCTGGTCGACGCCGACGACGAGCTTCCCCCGGGCCTTGATCGCCGCGATCGAGGGACCGTCGGCGCTCGACGGGGTGAGGGAGGCCTCCGGGTTCTCGCAGGTGTCCGCCTTCACCGGCACACCGACGCCCACGCCCGGACCGGTCACCTCGGTGGCTGCCGAGTCGCCGCGGGCGCTGTGGGTGAGGGGCAGCAGGGTCAGCGAGGCGGTCAGACCGCACGCCACGGCCATGGCCGCCACCCCGCCCCAGCCGCGCAGCCGCCCGAGGGGGCGGCTGCCGAGGAGGCGCGCGCGGAGCCCGGCCGGGCCGCGCATCCTCGCGCCGTCGACGCCGTTCCGCATCCCGCCCCCTCTCACCGGTACTCCGACAGCCTGCGGTTGATGCCCACGACGGCACCGGCCGCGCCGAGCACACCGAGCACGGCGGCGCCCAGCGGAAGCCCGGTCAGCGCTCCCCGGCCGCCCTCGGCGGCGCCGGTGAACTCGGACTGCTCGTGGGCCAGCGCCTTCTTCAGGGCGGCGTCGACCTGGTCGAACGACTGCCCGGTGGTCTTGTCGGGGCCCACGACCCGGAGCCGTGCTCCCTCGAAGTCGCCCGCGTCGTCCTTCGCCCGCGCGTCCTTGTGCCGGTCCTTCCACTCGGCGGTGCGCTCCGCCACGGTGGCCAGCGGGTCGCGCCCGGCGTCGTCGTCGGCCAGCTCCCGGGCCTGGGCGAGCGCGTCGGTCAGCGCGGTCATGCTGCTCGTGTAGTCCGTCTCGTACTTGTCGTTCTTGCCGTCCTCGGTGAGGACGGCGCCGCGCGCGACCAGCGTCAGGTTCTCGTTGGCCCGCGCCTTCAGGGAGCTGATCCGGGCGGCGTTGAGGACCTGGAGCGAGCTCTGGCCGTGCTCGCGGGCGTCGTCGAGACCGGCGCGGGCGACGGTGTGCGCCGCCGCCATCCAGAGCAGCACGACCACGGAGGCGGCGGTGGCGGCGAGCAGCCCGTGGTTGAACACCCGGTTCGTCAGGGCGTAGTTGCGCCGCTGGGCCAGGACCAGGACGGCGAGGGCGAGGATCCCGAGAGCGAGGGAGAGGTATGGCCAGTCCCGGGCGTCCTCGTCGTCCTGATGGAGGCGCGCGGTCTCCGCCTCGTACAGGCGCTCGGCGGCGGGCAGCAGCTCGCTGGTCATCTGCTTGTTGGCGTACCGCAGATAGGCGCCGCCGAGCGGCAGGCCCTGCCGGTTGGCGGCGCGGGCCCGCTCGATCAGGCCGGTGTAGCGGGGGAGCTGCTCGTTGAGGGCGGCGATCTCGCGGGCCGACTCGGTCGAACCCTCGGTGCTCGCCGCGGCCTTGACCAGGAGCCGGGAGGCGGTCCTGATGTCGTCGGCGTACCGCTTCTGGACGTCCGGGGGCTCCTGCGCGCCGGCCAGGAAGGCGCTGGCGGCGGCCGTGTCGGCGTCGGCGAGCGAGCGGTAGATGTCGGCGGCGTCGGCGCTCAGCGGCTGGCTGCGGCTCACCACGTCGTCGGCGGAGGAGGCCCGGTCGGCGACCTCGAAGGCGGTGACGCCCCCGAACGCGACGACCAGCAGGGCCAGTACGGCTCCGAGGATCTGGAGCCGTCCCGGCTCGGTCGTGGCGGCGCGGCGCAGTCGCTCCTTGACCTCGCCCCAGGCGCTCGGACCGGCGGGCGGCGGGGGGACGGGCGGCACGGACGGCTGCGCGGGCACACCCGGGCCCGGCTGTGCGGGCGCGATGCCCGGTGCCGAGGCGGCGGGCGCATTCGGCGGGTATGTCAACGTGGCCTCCCCCTCGGTCGATGACGACTCCCCGGAGGGCAGTATGGCCTCAGGGGCCCCACCCGCACACCAGGAATGACGCGATCTTGTTCCTATCGTGCCTCATGTCCGCGCCACCCCCGTAGGCGAACCCCCTGCTATGAATACGCCTCCCGGCCGAAATCGGTTCCACCACGTGGGGGTGAACGCGACCGGCGGGGGCGCCCCGAAGGACGCCCCCGCCGGAGTGCGGCATCACGCGCCGTAGTGCGCCCGCAGCCGCGCGGCCGCCCGGGGGCCGTCCCCCCAGTCGTCGAGCGCGAACAGCGCCGCTCCCAGTACCGGTGGCGCGGTCACGACCCCGATCACGGCCTTCGGCGCCTTCAGGGCCAGCAGTTCGGTGATCCGGGCGTCCAACTCCGGGTGCCGCGCGGCCAGCACGCTGCCCCCCAGCATCACCGGCACCTCCTCGTCGAGCAGCCCGAGGCGCCCGAGGGCGACCGTCGAGAGGGCGACGACCTCCTCCGCGAGCCGGTGCACCAGCGACCGGGCGATCGCGTCGCCCTCCACGCTGGTACGGAACAGCACGGGCGTCAGCTCGTGCCGCCGCTCGAACGCGATACGGCCCAGGTGCAACGCCTCGATCAGCGCGTACATGGACGGCAGCCCGAAGTGCGCGGGCAGCTCCCGTGCCAGGGCGGTCGGTTCACCCCGCCCGTCCTCCGCGCGGGCCGCGAACCAGAGCGCCTCCTCGGCGAGTCCGCTGCCGCCGCCCCAGTCGCCGGAGATCTTCCCGATGGCGGGGAAGCGGGCGGTGCGGCCGTCCGGCACCATGCCGACACAGTTGATGCCGGCCCCGCACACGACGGCGACGCCCCGAGGCTCGTCGATCCCGGCGCGCAGGATCGCGAAGGTGTCGTTGCGGACCCGGATCGAACGGCTCCACCGCCGCGCGTGCAGGGCCTTCTCCAGTTCCTGCTCCTCCACCGCCAGATCGGCGTTGGCGAGGCAGGCGGAGACGTGCGAGAACGCGGGCGGGGAGTCGGCTCCGCCGGCCTCCGCCCAGGCCCGTCCGACCGCCTCCGCGAGGGTGTCCACGGCCGCCTCGACCCCGACGACCGGGGGCTGGAAGCCGCCGCCGCGGGCCGAGCCCAGCACCGTCCCGTCCGTCCCGACCACCGCGACGTCCGTCTTGCTGTTCCCGGCGTCGATCGCGAGGAGCGGCCCGTTCAGGTTCACGCCCACGCGAGGTGCTCCCGGTTGTGCGCGATCAGCTGGTCGGTGAGCCCGTCGGCGTACGCGTACTGCCCCACCAGGGGGTGCGCGAGCAGCGCCCGGAACACCCGCTCGCGGCCGCCGCGCAGTGCCGCCTCCAGGGCCAGGTCCTCGTACGCGGTCACGTTCGCGATCAGCCCGGCATAGAGCGGGTCGAGCGGGGCGACCGGCAGCGGCGAGACGCCCTGCGGCCCCACCGCAGCCTGTACCTCGATCACGGCGTCGTCCGGCAGGAAGGGCAGCGTGCCGTTGTTGTACGTGTTCACCACCTGGTACGGAGAGCCGCCCGCCCGTCGCCCACGGCCACCCTCGACGGATGGCCCTTCGGGCCCGCCGCTGTTTCCCAGCAGGGACGCGGCCAGGTCCACGGCGGCCTCCGAATAGAACGCGCCGCCGCGCTTGCCGAGCAGCGCCGGCTTCTCGTCGAGCGCCGGGTCCCCGTACATCTCCAGGAGTTCCTTCTCCATCGCGGCGACCTCGGCGGCCCGTGAGGGCTTGGAGCCGAGCTCTCGTACGACCTCGTCGTGCGCGTAGAAGTACCGCAGGTAGTACGAGGGGACGACGCCGAGCCGGTCCACGATCGCGTGCGGCAGACGGAGGTCGTCGGCGATGGCCTCGCCGTGCTCGGCGAGCAGCCGGGGCAGGACGTTCTCGCCCTCGGGCCCGCCGAGGCGGACGGCCGTCTCCCAGGTCAGGTGGTTGAGCCCCACGTGGTCGAGATGGACGTCGGCGGGTGCCACGTCGAGCATCCCGGCGAACTTCCGCTGGAAGCCGATGGCCACGTTGCACAGTCCGACGGCCTTGTGGCCGGCCTGGAGCAGCGCGCGCGTGACGATGCCGACGGGGTTGGTGAAGTCGATGATCCAGGCGTCCGGGTTGGTCCGCCGGACCCGCTCGGCGATGTCCAGAACCACCGGCACGGTCCGCAGCGCCTTGGCGAGCCCGCCGGCACCGGTGGTCTCCTGCCCGACACAGCCGCACTCCAGCGGCCAGGTCTCGTCCTGGTTCCGGGCGGCCTGCCCGCCGACCCGCAGCTGGAGCAGGACGGCGTCCGCGCCCTCCACCCCTGCATCGATGTCGGAGGTGGTGACGATCTTCCCGTCGTGGCCCTGCCTGGCGAAGATCCGCCGGGCGAGCCCGCCGACCAGCTCCAGCCGGTCGGCGGCCGGGTCGATCAGGACGAGTTCTGTGATGGGCAGGGTGTCGCGCAACCGCGCGAATCCGTCGATCAGTTCGGGGGTGTAGGTGGAGCCGCCCCCCACGACAGCGAGCTTCATATCGTCAGCTAGCCCTTCACTCCGGTCAGTGTGACTCCCTCGACGAACGCCTTCTGGGCGAAGAAGAAGACGAGGATCACAGGGGCCATGACCAGTACGGTCGCGGCCATGGTCAGGTTCCAGTCGGTGTGGTGCGCGCCCTTGAACGACTCCAGGCCGTAACTCAGCGTCCAGGCCCCGGGGTTCTCGGAGGCGTAGATCTGCGGCCCGAAGTAGTCGTTCCAGCAGTAGAAGAACTGGAACAGCGCGACGGCGGCGATGCCGGGCCTGGCCATCGGGAGCACGATCTTGAGGAGCGTACGGAACTCGCCGCACCCGTCGATCCTCGCGGCCTCGATGTACTCGTTCGGGATCGTCAGCAGGAACTGGCGCAGCAGGAAGATCGCGAACGCGTCGCCGAACGCCATCGGGACGATCAGCGGCCACAACGTGCCGGAGAGATCCATCTGCTTGGCCCAGAACAGATACATCGGGATGATGATCACCTGCGGCGGCAGCATCATCATCGAGATGACGAGCAGCAGCGACAGATGCCGGCCGCGGAAGCGGAACTTGGCGAGGGCGTACGCCACCGGGATCGAGGACACCACCACGAGCACGGTGCCGAGCCCCGCGTACAGCAGGGAGTTGCGCCACCAGGTGAGGAAGCCGGGGGTGTCGAGGACCCGGACGTAGTTGTCCCAGTGCCAGGAGTTCGGCGTGAGGTCCCGGGTCAGCGCCTGCTGGTCGCTCATCAGGGACGTCAGGAAGACGAAGACGAAGGGCAGCACGAAGAACAGGGCCGCCGCGATCCCGAGGGAGTGCACGGCGATCCAGTGCAGCGCCGCCTTGCGGCGGGCGCGCCTCTCGGCGGGGCCCACCACGGGACGGTCGAAGGCGGATGCGGTGGTCATGGATCAGTCACCCGAGCCGATCAGGCCGCCGCGCCTGCGCATCAGCAGCGCGGTGCAGGCCATGGAGAGGGCGAACAGGACGAGCGCCACGACGCACGCGGCGCCGTAGTCGAAGCGGCCGAAGCCGAGGTTGTAGACCAACTGCGGCAGGGTCAGCGTGGAGTCGTCCGGATAGCCCGGCTCGAAGGTCTCGCCCGAGCCGCCCATCTTCCCGGAGGCGACCTTCGCCGCCACGATCGGCTGGGTGTAGTACTGCATCGCGCCGATGATCCCGGTGACGACCGCGAAGAGCACGATCGGCGAGATGTTCGGCAGCGTCACGTAGCGGAACCGCTGCCAGGCCGAAGCCCCGTCCAGCTCCGCCGCCTCGTACTGCTCCTTCGGTACGTCGAGCAGCGCCGCCATGAAGATGACCATGAGGTCGCCGACGCCCCAGACCGCGAGGACGGTCAGCGCGGGCTTGGCCCAGGCCGCGTCGTTGAACCAGGACGGCGCCGGGATGCCGACCGCCTCCAGCAGCGAGTTGACCGGCCCGGTGCCGGGGTTGAGCAGGAAGACGAAGGCCAGCGTCGCGGCCACCGGCGGGGCCAGGTACGGCAGGTAGAACAGGGTGCGGAAGACGCCGGTGCCGGTCTTGATCCTGGTGATCAGCAGACCGACGCCGAGGCCGAAGACGACCCGGCAGGCGACCATGACGACGGCCAGCCAGAGGGTGTTCTGCATCGCCGGCCAGAACTTCGGCAGATCCGCGAAGACGTACGTCCAGTTGTCCAGGCCCCGCCAGGTCGGCGGGTTGAGCCCGTCGTACTTCATGAACGAGAAGTACAGGGTCGAGACGAGGGGATAGGCGAAGAAGACGCCGAATCCGACCAGCCAGGGCGACATGAACGCCATGGTGCGAAGCGCGCTGCGCACGCGCTTCGACCGCAGCGTGTGACGCCCGTCCTGGGAGGCGGCGGCCGGACCGGCCGGTCGCTTCGTGGGCAGGGTGTCGGTGCTCATGAGGAGTGCGCCCCGACCGTCACTTCGCCTGGGCGATGTCGCGGTCGATCTGGGCCGCGGTCTCCTCGAGACCCTTCTTCAGGTCCGGGACCTGGCCCTTCTCGTACTTCTGGGCGAAGTCCTGGAAGGTGTCCTGGTACGTGGAGCCGTTCACCGCGCCGTCGGAGGTGGAGGACTCGGGGTGCTGGGCGATCTCCAGGAAGGTCTTGAAGCGCTCGTCGACCTTGAGGTTCGGGGACTTCAGCGCCTCCAGGGTGGAGGGGACGTTCCCGATGCCGTTGGCGAAGTTCACCACGGCCTCGGTGTCCATGGTCATGTACTTGACCAGCTCCCAGGCCGCGTTCTGCTTCCTGCTCTGCGGCGCGATGCCGATGATCGTGCCGGAGAGGTAGCCCTTGCCGTACTCGGCCACCTCGTCGTCCGCGACCGGCAGCGGCGCGACGCCGACCTCGAAGCCGACCTTGGCCTCCTTGATGAAGTTCAGCCGCCACTCGCCGTCGAGCTGCATGGCGACCTGGCCGGTGTGGAACGGGTGCGTGGCGCCCCACTCGTCGCCGAAGGTGGTGCGGTACCTGTCCAGCTTCGCGAACCCGCCCAGGCCGTCGACCAGCGACTTCTGGTAGGTCAGCATCTCGGCGAAGGCCGGGTCCTTGGCGAGGTTCGACTTGCCGTCCGCGTCGAAGTACGTGTGGTCCCACTGCGACATGTAGTGGCTCGGGACGGTCTCGTAGCCGAGGTAGTTCGGCATGAAGCCGAGCCGCTCGTAGCCGTCGCCCTTCTCCTTGGTCAGCTTCTTGGCGACGTCCCTGAACTCCGACCAGGTCTTCGGCGGGGCGGTGATGCCGGCGGCCTTGAAGGCGTCCTTGTTGTAGTAGAGCCCGTAGGCGTCGGAGAGCAGCGGCAGGGAGCAGCGCTTGCCCTCGAACTGGGTGTAGTCCTGGAGGACCTTGGAGAACGTCCTGTCCAGGTCCACCTTGTCCTTCTCCAGGAAGGGCTTCAGGTCCGCGAGCGCGCCGGAGGCGCAGAACTTGCCGACGTTGGAGGTGGTGAAGGAGGCGGCCACGTCCGGGCCGTTCGAACCGCCCGCGCGCAGCGCCTGGTTGAGCTTGTCGTCGTTGATGTTGCCGACGACCTTCACCTTGATGTTCGGGTGGGCCTTCTCGAAGCGGGCGACGTTGTCCTGGATCGCCTTGACCTCGGTGGGCGCCGTCCAGCCGTGCCAGAAGGTGATCGTGGTCTGCGCGTTCGGGTCGTCGCTCGCCTTGTTCTCGGCGGAGCCGGTACAGGCCGAGGCGAGGAGGGCGATCGAGGCGGTGGCGGCGAGCGCGACGGCGGCTCTGCGCGGGCGTACGGGCATGGCGAAGTCTCCCTGTGGCGGAGGGGGTACGGAGGGAAGGGGGTACGACGAAGGGACGGCCGGTCGGTGAGCCGACTGGTGGGCCGGTGGTGCGTCGGTGGTGCGTCGGGTGGTGGGAGGTCCGCGGTCCTAGCGGGACGTGTCGAAGACCTCGTCGCGGGTGGTGGCGAGGGCGCTCTCCAGGGCCCCGCGCAGGACGGGGTGCCGGTCCACGTCCCCGAGGACGAGCCGGGGCCGGGAGGCGGCGAGTTCGGCCAGCTCGGACTGGACGCGCTCGCGCAGGGGTTCCCCGCCGGCGACGGTCACCTCGCCGGACAGGACGAGGAGTTCGGGGTCGAGTACGGCGACGAGAGAGGCCAGACCGGTGGCGAGGCGCTCGGCGTACCGGTCGAGGAGCGCCGCGTACCGGGGGTCTTCGTCGTGGTGGGCGGCGGCGTGGGTGAGCAGCCGGGTCGCGGTGGGCACGAAGGGCTGTTCGGGGGTGTCGATGCCGAGCTCCCGGGCGATCCGGGGCACGGACTGGACTCCGGCGAGCTCCTGGAAGCCGCCGGAGTTGGCCTTGGTGACCTGCCGTACGAGCGGGGTGCCGGGCACGGGCAGGAAGCCGACCTCGCCGGCGCCGCCGGTGAAGCCGCGGTGGAGCCGGCCGCCGAGGACCAGGGCGGCGCCGAGGCCCTCCTGGTTCCAGAGCAGCACGAAGTCCTCGTGGCCCCGGGCGGCGCCCAGGCGCTGCTCGGCGACGGCGGCGAGGTTGACGTCGTTCTCGTACTCGAACGGCATCGTGAGCACCGCCGCCAGCTCCTCCAGGAGTGTGGGGGAGTGCCAGCCGGGCAGATGGGAGGCGTACCGCAGCCGCCCGGTGGCCGGGTCGAAGGCGCCGGGGGTGCCGATGACGAGGCGGTGCACCTCGCCGCGGGTGATCCCGGCGTCCTTGGCGGCGCCGTCGAGGGCGGTGGTGACCTGCCGTACGACTCCCTCCGAGGCGCGCCCCGGGGTCCTGAGCTCGAACTCGCCGACGACCTCGCCGGTGATGTCGGCGACGGCGGCGCGGATCCGGTGCGGGTTCACATCGAGTCCGGCGGCGAAGGCGGCCCGGGGGTTGAGCTCGTACAGCTGGGCACTGGGCCCCGGCCGGCCCGCCGTGGTGCCGGTGGCGAGGACGAGCCCGGCGGCTTCGAGTCGGGCGAGGAGCTGGGAGGCGGTCGGCTTGGAGAGACCGGTGAGCTTGCCGATCCGGGTACGGGACAGGGTCCCGTGCTCCAGGAGCAGATCGAGGGCGGCGCGATCGTTCATGGCCCGCAGGACGCGCGGGGTACCGGGGGTTCCCGGGGTCGTACCGGCCATGACGGTGCACCTGCCCTTCGGCTCTGGAGGGGCCATTCTGCTGCCCCGCCGCCCGCTCTCCCAACTACGCTGTTAGGAAAGTTTCCTATTCAGTGGGAGGACCGTAGGACGGGCGCCGTCGGGGCGTCAAGACCTGCGCACGCACGACGCCCCCGAAGGCAACCAAAGCGTTACCTGCGGGGGCGTCGTCCGGAGCCGGTGCTCCCTGTCGTCGGGTGCGCTACTTGTTGAGGTCCGGCCTCGGCAGCGGGCTTGCCGCCGCGCCCTGCGGGGACGTCGGGGAGGCGAAGGCCGAGGGGGCCGCCATGCCCGCCGTCGGATCCGCCGAGGACTCCTCCGCCTGAGCCGGGACGCCGCCGACGATACGGATGCCGGCCGCGTCCAGCGCCCGCTTGATCCGCCACCGCAGCTCGCGCTCGACACCCAGGGCCTTGCCCGGCATCGTCTTCGCCGAGACCCGGATCGTCATGGAGTCGAGGAGCACCTCGTTGAGACCGAGGATCTCCACCGGGCCCCACAGCCGCTCGTTCCAGGGCTCGTCCTTCGCCATGGACGCCGTGGCCTCGTTGATCACCGACTGCACCCGGTCCAGGTCCTCCGTCGGACGCACCGTGACGTCCACCCCGGCCGTCGCCCAGCCCTGGCTGAGGTTGCCGATCCGCTTGATCTCGCCGTTGCGGACGTACCAGATCTCGCCGTTGTCGCCGCGCAGCTTCGTCACCCGCAGCCCGACCTCTATGACCTCGCCGGACGCCACCCCGGCGTCGACCGAGTCACCGACCCCGTACTGGTCCTCAAGGATCATGAAGACACCGGAGAGGAAGTCCGTGACCAGGTTCCGGGCGCCGAAACCGATCGCCACACCCGCGACACCCGCGGAGGCCAGCAGCGGCGCCAGGTCGATCTTGAAGGCGCCCAGGATCATCAGGCCCGCCGTGCCGAGGATCAGGAACGACGCCACCGAGCGCAGCACCGAGCCGATCGCCTCCGAGCGCTGTCTGCGCCGCTCGGCGTTGACCAGCAGACCGCCGAGCGCGGTGCCCTCCACGGCCTGGGCGGAGCGGTTCATCCGCTCTATCAGCTTCGTCAGGGCACGGCGGATCGCCATCCGCAGCAGCAGGGCGACGATCAGGATGAGGAGGATGCGAAGACCGGTGTTCAGCCAGGTGGACCAGTTCTCCTCCACCCAGCCCGCGGCGTTCGTCGCCCTCTCCGCGGCCTCGTCGAGGGTGACGGGGACCTGTTGCGGATCGTCGGCGGTCAGCAGGGCGGACCAGGACACGTAGAACCTCCAGGCGTGTCGTACGCGGAACATCCACACTAACGGGGCATCGGATGTGCTCCTGTTGCCCTGTTCGAGGGAGAGACGGACCTCACGCGGGGAGGATCCGGGTGACGATGCCGATGTGGTCGAGAACACCTCAAGCCCGTTACCGGTACGTGGTGGCGCTCCGACCAGGCATGAGGAGAGACTGAGAGCAGTTCGTCCCGGCGCGAGCCACGCGCCGCCGGCGTATTAGGAGGCATCCGTGCCGCATGTCCTGGTCCTCAACGCGTCGTACGAGCCCCTCGGCGTCGTACCGCTCCGCCGCGCGCTCGTCCTCGTCCTCGAGAACAAGGCACTCTGCCTCGAGGAGTCCGGCGCCTTCCTGCACAGCGAGACCCGCGTCATCCCCGCACCCAGTGTGGTCAGGCTGAAGCGGTTCGTGCGGGTCCCCTACCGGGGGCCCGTTCCTCTGACCCGCAGAGCGCTCTTCGCCCGTGACGGCGGACGCTGTATGTACTGCGGTGGCGTCGCAACCAGCGTCGACCACGTGATTCCGCGCAGCCGCGGGGGTACGCACGCCTGGGAGAACGTCGTGGCGGCCTGCCGCCGCTGCAACCACGTCAAGGCCGACCGGCACCTGCGCGAGCTGGGCTGGCGGCTGCGGCACCAACCCGCCCCGCCCACCGGGCTGGCCTGGCGGATCATCGGGACCGGACACCGGGACCCACGCTGGCTGCCCTATCTGCAGCCGTACGGCGCGGACGATGTGATGGCCCGGATCGACGCCGTCTCCACCACCCCCGTGGGGGCCGTGAAGACGGGTTGAGCCGGGCCTTCGTCGTACGGGGCGCCTCCCGGGAGGCGCCCCTATTCCGGCTGCTCGGGCGGGCCGGGCTGCTCGGACCGACCCGGCTGCTCGGGCTCGGCCGGCGTGGCCACCGCGTACGTCTCCACCGACCACAGCGAGTATCCGTACTCCGTCGCCCGCGCGTCGCCCTGGACGCGGAGGAAGCGGGTGTCCGCCGCGTCCATGCGGACGCTCTCCCGGCCGCCACGCCCGTCGGCGACCGTCGCGGCCGTGCGCCAGGTGCGGCCGTCGGCGGAGACCTGGATGCGGTAGCGGGAGGGGTGCGCGTCCTGCCAGTGGAGGACCACCTGCCCTATCCGGGCAGGCCGCGGGAGTTCCAGCTGCCACCAGGCACCGTCGTCGACGGGTGAGGACCAGCGGGTGGCGGGATCGCCGTCCAGCGCCGAGGCGGCCGGGAAGTCGGGCGTCTCGTCGCCGGAGGAGGAGGCCCTCGCGGCACGCGCCAGGTCGGGGCCCGCCGTGCGGGGGAAGGCCCGGACCGTCAGGACCCGCTCCTCGCCCGCGAAGGACACCGGCACCCGGTACGAGCCCGCGGGCACGTCCGGCGCCACCGACACCTCCAGCGGGACGGTCGTGTGCGTGCCGCGCGGCACCCGGGTCTCCTTCGGCAGCCGCACCGTGATCCCCTTCGGTGCCCGCGCCGCCAGCTCCCCGCGCACCTCGTCGGCGCGCCGGCCCGCAAGACGGACGTCCACCCGCTGCACGGGGCCGCCGATCTCGGCGTCGGTCTCCTGCCGGGCCAGCTCGAGCTCGGCGCGCGGCTCGTCGGCGAACCACGGCACCAGGGAGCGCACCCGAGGATCCGCGCCGTCCCACACGACACGGACCGCGTCCGCGCGCAGCCCCTTCACGTCCGCCTGCGTCCAGCCGGACGCGGACACCGGGCCCAGCGTCCGCCAGCCCTCGCCGGGGACGTACGCCTCCACGCGCGCCGACCCGGCCGCGCCCGGCTCCGTCATCACCGTCACCGTCTCGACGGGCCGCGAGCGCTCCAGTCGCACGGTGTACGCCGCCGTCTCGCGGTCCGCCACCCGCCCGTTGCCCCGCTCCCGGTCCGCGCCGGTCCAGGCCGCCGACTCCGTCGCGGCCCGCGCGAGGAAGGGATCCAGGACGCCGTCGCCGACGGTCACCCCGCTCGCCTTCAGCGCCTCCCGCAGCGGCTCCAGCCGCAACTGGGCCTGCCAGGCCGCCGCGCCGTCGCCGCCGGCCTGCGCGAGCAGCATGTCGACGGCCGTCTCCCCGGCGAGCCCGTGGCGGGACAGCTGCTCCAGCCAGGGCCGTACCTCGTCGTCCAGGGTGCCGTCGGCGGTCGCCGTCAGCCGCTCGGGCGCCTCCCGCATCACGGTGAACGCGGCCCGCAGTTCGCGTGCCGCCTTCTCCCGCGCCACCGGGTCGGGGCTCGTACGGCTCCGCCAGAACGCGGCCATCAGCGGCTTCAGGTACGCCGACTCGCCCGACGGGTCGAGGAGCGAGGAGGCGTCGTTGCCGGCCAGGGCCCGCAGCGCCTCGCGGGCCGCCGGGTTCGGTCCGGCCAGCTCGTCGACGGCCGCCTGCCAGGACTCCTGCGGCCGGTAACCCTTCGGGTTCCAGGCGTAGTCCGCCGCGGTGAAGAGCGGGATGCGGGAGATGGCCGCCTGCTCCATGGCGTTGGCGAGGAACGCGGCCGAACCGGCCGCCACGGCCGGCTCGCGGCCCATGGAGGGGCCGAGGAAGAGCCGGTCCCGGGCGTAGTCGTTGACCGGGTAGTTGTCCATGGTGACCAGCGGGTGGCGCAGCGCGTCGCGGGCGCCCGCCAGCTCCCGACCGGTGATCGTGCGGGGGACGGCCCCGACGCCCGTCCAGGCGACCCGCACCCGGTCGTCGAGCGCGGCGGCGAGCGCCGTGCGGTACTTCGTCGCGCCGTCCTGGTAGTACTCCGTCGGCATCAGGGTGAGCGGTTCCGCGTCCGGGTACCGGGCGGCCAGATGCCGGGCCACCACGCTCGCCACGCGCGCGTGGGCGGCGGCGGCCGCCTCGGGCCCCCGGCCGAAGGTGTCCGCGTCCCTGGAGCAGTGCCACTCGCTGTAGCTGACGTCCTGGAACTGGAGCTGGAACGAGCGCACCCCCAGCGCCCACATGGCGTCGAGCTTGCGGGTGAGCGCCTTCACATCGTCGTCCGAGGCCAGACACATGGACTGGGCCGGCGCCACGGCCCAGGCGAGGGTCACATGGTTGGCGCGCGCCCGCGCGGCCAGCGCGCGGAAGTCGGCACGCTGGTCCGCCGGGTAGGGCTCGCGCCACTGGGTCTGGCGGTACGGGTCGGCGCCGGGCGCGTAGAGGTAGCGGTTTTGCTTGGTGCGGCCCATGAAGTCGAGCTGGGCGAGGCGCTGTTCCTGGCTCCAGGGGCGGCCGTAGAACCCCTCGGTGAGGCCGCGCACCGCGGTGCCGGGCCAGTCGCGGACGACCACGCCGGGGACGGTCCGCCCGCCGTCGGTGCCGTCGATCAGCTGACGCAGGGTCTGTACGGCGTGGAACAGGCCGTCCTCGCCGACGCCGTCCAGGGCGACCGTGTCCCGGCCCTGCACCTGGCCGGTGGCCAGCCGGTATCCGCCGCGCGGCAGGTCGGCACGCTCGGGCACACGCAGCGCCCGCAGGGCGTCCGAGGAGGCGGCGGAGCCCGCGCGGAGCACGGTCCCGGCACCCGGCAGCGACGTGTGGACGGTCCGTACCCCCGCCGCCCGCAGCACCTCGCGCAGTGCGGCGACGGCGTACGGATCGGCGTCGGCGTCCGTGAGCAGCGTCACCTCGTCGCCGAGCGGCACGGACGGACCCGTGGCCCGCTGGGACTGAGGGCGCGGCCAGACCGCCGTCCCGGGCGACAGCTGCGTGTCGGTGTCGGGCGTGGTGACGGGGGAGCCCGGGGGTGTCGGCGCCGCCGTGGCGAGGCTCGGCACGCTGCCGCCGAGGAATCCGCCGATCACCGCGGCGGCGACGGCCGAAGCGGTCCGCCGTCTGTGCCCGAGGTGCATGGGGGACTCCTCTTCTCCCGTGGGGCTCCCGTGGTCACGAGAGGGTTACGAGCCCACCACCCGCCCGGCTGGGGTGTCAATGCACGTGGTCGATGTGTCGGGTTTGCCGGGCGGTCTTTCGGCGAGGTGGCGCCACCACGACAAGTTCCGCCGGTAAAACGGGGTGCGATGGGTAGGGCTCTCGGAGCCCCACCTGTCGAGACGAACCGGGAGACCCCCGTGACCGCGACCATCCCCCTCTCCACCCCCATACGCGTACCGAAACAGGGCCCGCTCACGAGCGAACCGCCCCTCGCCGACGCCGCACCCCTCACCAGCGAGCCGCCCATGACCGAGGCGGCGCCCCTCACCAGCGAACCCACCGCCCGCGCCACCGCGGGCGGCACGGAGTCCCCCGGAGTGTGAAGTGACCCTGGCCCGTCTCGCCGAACTCCATGGCGTCGCCACCGCGTACGAGCCGTCCGAGGGCGTCACCGTCCAGGTGCCCGACGCCACGGTCGTGGCCGTCCTCGGCGCCCTCGACGTGGACGCCACTACCCCGGAGGCCGTCGCCGCCGCGCTCCATGCGGCACAGCGGGCCGACGAGGACCGGATGCTGCCGGCCACGCTGGTGCGCTGGCAGGACGGCCCGTTGCGCCCGCCGCAGGACCTTCCGCCGGGCACCCGGCTGCGCGTCACGACCGAGTCCGGCGAGGTGGTGGAGGGCGGCGGCTGGGACGGGCTGCCGCTCGGCGTCCACCGCGTCGAGGCCCTCGCCCCCGAAGGGCGCACCGGCACGAGCACGCTGATCGTCGCCCCCGCGTGCGTGCCCCGGCCCGAGGGGCGCGTGTTCGGCCTGCTCGCCCAGGTGTACTCGATGCTCTCCACCCGCTCCTGGGGCATGGGCGACCTCGGCGACCTGCGCGAGCTCGCGACCTGGGCCGGACGGACGCACGGTGCCGGGTTCGTCCAGGTCAACCCTCTGCACGCGGCGGTTCCCGGGGCGCCCACGGACCCTTCTCCGTACCGCCCGTCCTCGCGCCTCTTCCCCGACCCCGTCCATCTGCGGATCCAGGACGTCCCCGAGTTCGGTTTCGTCGGGCCCGAGTACGGCGCCGAAGTGGACGCGGTCCTCGCCGACGCCGCCGAGCTGCGCGAACGGGTCCTGCGCAAGGGCGCCTTGATCGACCGGGACGCGGTGTGGGAGGTCAAGCGGCGCGCCCTGGAGCTCGTACGGACGGTGGAACTCGGCCCCGGCAGACGGGCGGAGTACCTCGACTTCCTCGCCGAGCGCGGCTCCGCCCTGGAGGACCACGCCACCTATCAGGCGCTCGCCGAGCGGCACGGCCACCACTGGCGCAGCTGGCCCGAGGAGCTGCGCGACCCCCGCTCCGCCGCCGTGGCCGTCCGCGCCGACGACGAGCTGACCGCACGGATCGACTTCCACTGCCGGCTGGCCTGGCTGACGGACCGGCAGCTCGCCGCCGCCGCCGAGGCCGCCCGCGAGGCGGGCATGGGCGTCGGGATCGTCCACGACCTCGCCGTCGGCGTCCATCCCGACGGCTCCGACGCCTGGGCCCAGCAGGACGCCTTCGCCACCGGCATGTCGGTCGGCGCCCCGCCCGACGCCTTCAACGCCCGCGGCCAGGACTGGGGGCTGCCGCCCTGGCGCCCGGACGCGCTCGCCGCCTCGGGCTACGGCCCGTACCGCGGCCTCCTGAGGGAGCTGCTGCGGCACGCGGGTGCGCTGCGTATCGACCACGTGATGGGGCTGTTCCGGCTCTGGTGGGTCCCCGAGGGGCGCGAACCCACCGAAGGGACGTATGTCCGCTACGACGCCGAGGCGATGCTCGCGGTCCTCTCCCTGGAGGCCCACCGGGCGGGCGCGGTCGTCATCGGGGAGGACCTCGGCACCGTCGAGCCGGGCGTCCGCGAGCGGCTCGCGCACCGCGGGGTGCTCGGCACCTCCGTGCTCTGGTTCGAGCGGGACTGGTCCGGCACGGGCCGCCCGCTGGCCCCCGAGGAGTGGCGCACCGACTGCGTGGCCACCGCCACGACGCACGACCTCCCGTCCACCGCGGCCAGGCTCTCCGGCGACCATGTCGCCCTGCGCCACCGGCTCGGACTGCTCACCGGCGATCTCGGGCGTGAGCGCGCCCGGGACGCGGCCGAGGTCGCCGAGTGGCTGACGGAGCTGGAGCTGCTCGGGCTGCTCCCGGAGGGGCCGGGCGACGAGGAGGCCGAGGTCCGCGCGGTCCACCGGTTCCTGCTGCGCACCCCGGCGTCGATGGTCGGGGTGTGGCTGCCGGACGCGGTGGGGGACCGACGGCCGCAGAACCTGCCCGGTACCTGGGACCAGTACCCCAACTGGCGGCTCCCGGTGGCCGGCCCGGAGGGCCAGCCCCTCACCCTGGAGGAACTGGCCGCCTCGCCCCGCCTCCACCGTCTTCTGGCCGTGTTCGGCCCGCTGGGTTCCCGTACGGCACCCCCGGACGCGCGGTCCGTTTAGGTGTTCGCTACGTTTGCACCGTGGACAAGAAGAACGCCCTGCGCGCCGGTGCTGTAGCGGCCGGTACGACGCTGATGATGCTGCTCATGTCGTCCCCCGCGCTCGCGCTCACCCGCGACGACGGTGACGACCCGGCCCCCAAGCTGAGTGTCGTCGAGACCCTCGGCCTGTTCGTGGCCCTGCCGATCGTGCTGTTCCTGGTGATCGCCGGTCTCGTGATGGTGCTCGACAAGTCCGACAGGCCCAAGAAGGCCTAGGGCCCAGCTTCTTCCGAGGGCGCTGCGGCGGTACGGACGTACC
>NZ_JBHJTL010000062.1:0-48814 GCF_042264065.1 Streptomyces sp. NPDC056222
CGTGAAGAACGCGCGGCCCGCGTCCAGCCGTTCGTCGGGCGGCCGTCCTGTCGTCGGCGGGCTGTCGGTCCCTTGTCGGTCTTCTGTCGGTGCCTTGTCGGTGGCGGCTGTTCTCATGGGGGCATGACGCGATCCGCACACAACGCCGTCGAGGTACGAGGCCTCGTGAAGCACTACGGCGAGACGAAGGCCCTCGACGGGGTCGACCTCGACGTCCGGGAGGGCACGGTTCTCGGCGTGCTCGGCCCGAACGGGGCGGGCAAGACCACCCTCGTCCGCTGCCTGTCCACCCTCATCGTCCCGGACTCCGGGACCGCCACCGTCGCCGGCTACGACGTGGTGAAGCAGCCCCGCCAGCTCCGCCGCACGATCGGCCTCACCGGCCAGTACGCCTCGGTCGACGAGAAGCTCTCCGGCTGGGAGAACCTCTACATGATCGGGCGGCTGCTCGACCTCTCCCGCAAGGACGCCCGGCGCCGCGCCGACGACCTCCTGGAGCGGTTCTCGCTCACCGAGGCCGCCAAGCGGCCCGCGATGCAGTACTCCGGCGGCATGCGCCGGCGGCTCGACCTCGCCGCCTCGATGATCGGGCAGCCCGCCGTCCTCTACCTGGACGAGCCCACCACCGGCCTCGACCCGCGCACCCGCAACGAGGTCTGGGACGAGGTCAAGCGCATGGTCGCCGAGGGCGTGACCGTGCTGCTGACCACGCAGTACATGGAGGAGGCGGAGCAGCTCGCGAGCGAGCTGACCGTCATCGACCGGGGCAAGGTCATCGCCAACGGCAAGGTCGACGAGCTCAAGGCCCGCGTCGGCGGCCGCACGCTCACGATCCGCCCGGTTGACCCGGCCGACCTGCCCGCGATGGCCGGCGCGCTGCGGGAGTCGGGCCTGGACGGCATCGCCGGCTCGACCGTCGTCCCCGACGAGGGCGTGCTGTACGTCCCGATCCTGAGCGACGAGCAGCTGACCGCCGTCGTCGGCCTGCTGGGCGCGCGTGGCTACGGCATCGCCCACATCGGTACACACCTGCCCAGCCTGGACGAGGTCTTCCTCGCCATCACGGGCGAGAAGACCACCGTTTCCGACACGACCCTCGAGGAGGTCGCCGCGTGAGCACCACGACGACCACAGAGCTCACCAAGGCTCCCGTCGACGCGCCCGGGCCGTCGCCGGTGCGCACGCACCCCGGCGGCGAGGGCCGGATCGGCCTGCGCGCCAACCTCCGCCACATCGGCGCCCTGGCACGGCGGAACGCGCTGCAGATCAAGCAGGACCCGGAGTCGATGTTCGACGTCATTCTGATGCCGATCATCTTCGTCCTGCTCTTCGTGTACGTCTTCGGCGGCGCGATCGCCGGCAAGGGAAACAACGACGACTACGTCAACTACGTGGTCCCCGGCCTGATGGCGATGATGGGCATGAACATCGCGATGGCCGTCGGCACGGGCATCAACGACGACTTCAAGAAGGGGGTCATGGACCGGTTCCGGACGATGCCGATAGCCCGGTCCTCCGTCCTCATCGCGAAGATCGTCGTCGAGATCGGCCGGATGCTGATCGCCACCGCGATCCTGCTCGGCATGGGCTTCCTGCTGGGCCTGGAGATCAAGGGCTCGATCCTGGACCTCTTCGGCGCCATCGCTCTGTCCATGGTCTTCGGCGCCTCGCTGATGTGGATCTTCATCCTGCTCGGTCTCGCGATGAAGACGGCCCAGGCCGTCCAGGGAATGGCCATGATCGTTCTGATGCCGCTGCAGTTCGGCTCCTCGATCTTCGCCCCGCCGACCTCGATGCCCGGCTGGCTGGAGACCTTCACCGACTACAACCCGCTCTCGAATCTCGCCGACGCCGCCCGCGCCATGATCAACGGCACCCCCGTCGGCGACTCCGTGTGGATGACGCTCGGCTGGGCCGTGGTGATCACGGCAGTGACGGCGCCGCTCGCGGTCGCCAAGTTCCGCAAGAAGACCTGAGTCCTACGGATTTCAGGGCTCGGCGCGCCCGTTGATCGCGTCGGCGCCGCGTGCGAGCAGGGCGGTGGCCTCCTCCAGGGAGAGGCCACCGCCTTCGGCGTATGCGGACTCGAAGGCCCCGTCGCCGAGCACGGAGCGGGACAGCCGGGTCGCCGCCTCCAGGCTCTCCCGCTCGAGCGGGGAGAGTGTGTGGCCCTTCGGGAGCAGCCCTTCCCGGGCGCCGAGGAGCCGGGCCCCGAGCACCGCGACGGCGCCGCCGAGACCGCTCAACGCCCAGGCCGCGGTGGTCAGATGGGCCGCCGGCATCTGCGGGGCGACCGCCATCGACAGGGCTCCTCGCGAACGCTCCAGGGCCTCCCGCACATGCGGGAGCGCGTCGGCGTACCTCCCGTCCAGGTTGTCCAGCCAGGCCAGGCTGCCGAGAGTGAACCCCTCGAAGATGGAGAGGGTGACGGAGTCGAACTCCCGCAGAAGCGCGGTCAGATGCTCGCGCGCCTCGGCGGTACGGCCGGTGCGGCCGAGGAGGACCGCGAGGAAGATCCGGGCGGCGAGCATCGGTTCGTGCCCGGGGTGACCGGTCTCCAGGACCTCCCGCAGGATCGCCTCGCCCTCCTCGGCCCGGCCGGTCAGCGTGAGCATGTCGGCGTAGCGGGCGCGCAGCAGGGTCTTCTGGGACTGGGCGCCGATCCTCTCGGCGTACTCGATGGCGGCGGCGAAGTCCTGCGCCGCGGCCTCGAAGTCGCAGCGCTTCTCGTGGGCCTCGCCGCGCGAGGCGAGGGCCTCGGCGGCGCCCCAGTCGTCGTCGAGACGGAGGAAGATCCGCAGGCTCTCGTCGGCGTCGGCGCTCGCCGGGACGGCGGAGTCGGACCGGTTGGCGAGGATGTTGGCGCGCAGTTGGAGGGCGCTGGCGAGTTCCCAGTCGTAGCCGTGGGTGCGGCACGCCTCGACGGTGGCGTCCAGGCGCTCGCGCATCCGGCCGACCTCGCCGGTGAGCAGCACGGCGAAGACGGCGAAGAAGCCGGGCAGTCGGCAGGTCTGCGGCAGCCCGGGGCGGTACATGGCGGTGATCCGGCGCAGTCGCTCGCCGCCCTCGGGGGTGGTCCACCGGCCGGTCTGGTAGTCCATGTTGAGCAGCTCGACCAGCCGCACCCCGCGGCGGGCCTCCCACAGCAGCTCCTCGCTCAGCGGCGGCGGTGCGGCGGTGCAGGGCTCGAAGAGCGGGGTCACGGGCGGCGCGTCCGGCCCGAAGGGGTCGGGCCCGAGGGCGGCGACGGCCTCGGCCCAGTGCAGGGCGTCGGCGCGCAGATCCCACATCTGCCAGTACCAGAGCAGGCAGTGGACGAGCACGAGGGCCTCGTGCTCGTCGCGGGCGGCGACGGCGCGGCGCAGGGCCGTGCGCAGGTTCTCGTACTCGGTGCGGAACCAGGCCATGGCGCGGAGCTGGCCGCCGCCCCGGAGCTCGGGGTCGGTGAGGCGGGCGAGTTCGCGGTAGTGGACGAGATGGCGCCGCTCGGTCTCCGCCCGCTCCCCCGCCTCGTCGAGGCGCTCGCCGGCGTACTCGGCGACGGTCTCCAGGAGGCGGTAACGCATCGTCCCGTCGTCGGCGGGCGTGGCGACGACCAGCGACTTGTCGACGAGCGACCCGAGGAGGTCGAGGACGTCGTCCGGGGCGGTGCCGCACACCGACTCCGCCGCCTCCAGGTCGCAGCCGCCCGTGAAGGCGGACAGGCGGCGCAGGACGGCCCGTTCGGGCGCGTCGAGCAGATCCCAGGACCAGTCGACCACCGCGCGGAGGGTCTGCTGCCGGGGCAGGACGGTACGGGCTCCCGAGGTGAGGAGAAGGAAGCGGTCGTCGAGGCGGTCGGCGATCTGGCGCGGTGTCAGCAACCGGAGCCTGGCCGCCGCCAGCTCGATCGCGAGCGGGAGGCCGTCGAGGCGCCGGCAGATCTCGTCACACGCCTCGGGGTCGTCGCCCGGGTCGAAACCGGGCCGGGCCGCGGCCCCGCGCTCCCCGAGCAGACGCAGCGCGCTCTCGGGCGGCAGCGGCTCCACGGGGCGCAGGAACTCCCCCGGGACGCCGAGCGGTTCGCGGCTCGTGGCGAGGACCGTCACACCCGGGCACCGGGCGAGGAGCGACTCCGCGAGGGCCGCGGCCGCGTCCACCAGGTGTTCGCAGTTGTCCAGGATCAGCAGGAGCCGGCGCGAGGCGCAGTGTTCGACGAGGCGTCCGAGCGGGGTGTCGGTACCGCGCAGCTCCTCGGCGCCGGCGCCGCGCAGCACGGTCTCGCGGGCCCCGACGGCGCCGAGCACGGCCTCGGTGACGGCCTCGGGGTCGGTCACGGGCGCGAGTTCGGCGAGCCAGACCCCGTCCGGCCACGCCCCGCCGACGGCGGCGCGCTCGGCCCCCTCCTGCGAGAGCCGCGTCTTCCCGGCCCCACCGGGCCCGAGAAGGGTGACGAGCCGGCTGCCGTACAGATCGTCCCGGAGCTGCGCGATGTCCTCCCCGCGCCCGACGAAACTGGTGAGCCGCGCACGGAGATTCCCGGGGCGGGGTGGGGCGGCGGGACGGTTCGGCTCCGCGAGGGGTTCCGACGCGCGCCCCGCGACGGCGGCCTGTGCCGACGCAGGACCCGGCCCCCGGACGAGACCGCCGGGACGGGCCACCGCGGCCCCGGATCCACCCGGCCCCGCGGGGTCACCGGATCCGCCCGGCCCGGCGGGCGCGACGGCTTGGCGGGCAGCGCCCCGTACCCCGTCCCGTACCCCGTCGGTGTACGGCCCCTGCCCCGGGCCCGCCGGCCGGGCCTCCGGCTCCGGCGACAGCAGCTCCGCGTGGAGGGCGCGCAGGGACGGGGACGGGTCCGCGCCCAGGCGGTTCGCCAGGTCGCGGCGGAAGGACTCGTACGCGGCGAGAGCCTCCGCCGCGCGGCCCGTGTCGCGGAGGGCGCGGATGCGCAGGGCCTGGAGGGGCTCGTCGAGCGGGTGGGCCTCGCAGAGCGCGGCCAGCTCGGGGAGGACCGATGCGGCCTCGCCCAGTGCGAGGGCGGTGCCGAGGCGGGCCCGGCGGGCGTCGAGGCGGCGGGCCTCCCAGCGAGCGGCCTCCGCCGTGCGGTCCGGCAGGTCGGCGAGCGCGGGCCCGCGCCACAGGGCGAGTGCCTCGTCGAGCAGCTCCGCCGCCCGCACCGGGTCGCCCGCGCCGAACGCCCGTACGCCCTCCCCCGTCAGCCGCTCGAAGCGGTGCGCGTCCACGTCCTCGGGTGCGGCCGCCAGCCGGTAGCCGCCCGGGGACGACTCCACGGCCTCCCGCCCGAGCGCCCGCCGCAACCGGCCCACCAGGGCCTGGAGCGCCGCGGCGCCGTCGGCGGGCGGGGCACCGTCCCACACCTCGTCGACGAGGACGCCGACCTGCACGGTCCGCCCTGCGCGCAGGGCCAGTACGGTCAGCAGCGCCCGCAGCCGGGCCCCGCCGAGAGCGACGGGGGTGCCGTGGACGGTGTGGACCTGGGTAGGGCCGAGGACGGAATAGCGCACAGGCCCTATTCTCCGTGAGCCGGGGATCATCGCAGGAACTCACCCCCACCCCGGCACGTTTCCCGCACACACCCCGCCGCGCCCCAGGGAGTCCCACCGATGACGACGGCCATCACCCGTAGCCACGAGCGCAGGATCAGCCCGGTCTTCCTGGCGATCCTCGCTGTCATGGCGGTCACCGGCTGGGCCGTGTGGACCGGCTTCGCGGCCTCCCCCGGCGTGGCGATCTTCCTCTTCGTGACCTCGGCGTGGATCGTCTCGCTCTGTCTCCACGAGTACGCGCACGCCCGCACCGCGCTGCACGGCGGGGACATCACGGTGGGGGCGAAGGGGTACCTCACGCTCAACCCGCTCGCCTACACCCACGCCGTGCTGAGCATCATCCTGCCGGTGCTCTTCGTGATCATGGGTGGTATCGGTCTGCCGGGCGGCGCGGTCTTCATCGAGCAGGGCCGGGTCAAGGGCCGCTGGAAGCACAGCCTGATCTCGGCGGCGGGCCCGCTGACGAACGTCCTGTTCGCGATCGTGTGCACGGCGCCGTTCTGGCTGGACGCGCTGGACGGCGTTCCGCTCGCCTTCCAGTACGCGCTGGCCTTCCTGGCGTTCCTCCAGGTGACGGCCGCGCTCCTGAACTTCCTGCCGGTGCCGGGCCTCGACGGCTACGGGGTCATCGAGCCCTGGCTGTCGTACAAGATCAAGCGGCAGATCGAGCCGTACGCGCCGTACGGCTTCTTCATCGTGATCGCACTGCTCTTCGTCCCGGCGATCAACGGCGCGTTCTTCGACGCGATCGACGCGCTGATGCGGGCGCTCGGCGTGCCGGAGATCTCCCGCTACTGCGGCTCGAACCTCTACCGCTTCTGGCAGGAGACGCCGGAGCTCTGCGAGGTCTAGGCGGTCTCGGTGGCCTTGGCGCGGCGGATGTAGTACCAGGCCATGTTGGAGGAGAGGCCGGCGAGGAGCACCCAGACGACGCCGAGCCAGCTGCCCGAGACGAAGGAGACGACGGCCGCGGCGACGGCGAGGGCGCAGACGGCGAGGGCGTAGAGAGCGAGGCGGGGCATGGGGGTCGGCTCCTGTCCGGGTACGGCTGATGGTGCCCGTCCAGTGTCCCCCATGCCCCCGACCGCTCGGGCCCCGGTCAGACGTCGGTGACGCGCAGGCCCGCGTGGGCCTTGTAGCGGCGGTTGACCGAGATCAGGTTGGCGACCAGCGACTCGACCTGGTGGGCGTTGCGCAGTCGGCCGGCGAAGACGCCGCGCATCCCGGGGATGCGGCCGGCGAGCGCCTGGACGATCTCGACGTCGGCGCGCTCCTCGCCGAGAACCATCACGTCCGTGTCGATCTCGTCGATCGAGGGGTCCTGGAGCAGGACGGCGGAGAGGTGGTGGAAGGCGGCGGCGACCCGGGACTCGGGCAGCAGGGCGGCGGCCTGCTCGGCCGCGGAGCCCTCCTCCGGCTTGAGGGCGTAGGCGCCCTTCTTGTCGAAGCCGAGCGGGTTGACGCAGTCGACGACGAGCTTGCCGGCGAGTTCGGCGCGCAGCGACTCCAGGGTCTTGGCGTGCCCGTCCCACGGAACGGCGACGATCACGATGTCGCTGCGGCGGGCGCACTCGGCGTTGTCGGCGCCCTCGACGCCGAGGCCCAGCTCGTCGGCGGCGGTCTGCGCGCGCTCGGCGGCGCGGGAGCCGATGATCACCTTCTGGCCGGCCTTCGCGAGCCGGTAGGCGAGACCGCGGCCCTGGTCGCCGGTACCGCCGAGGACACCGACGACGAGACCGGACACGTCCGGGAGGTCCCAGGGGTCCTTGGGGGCGGGGGCGGGAGTGGAGGAAGTCATGGCCTCGACATTACTGGCCGGTGGTGACGGCGCGTCTCCCGTACGGGTGGTTCCTCGGCAACCGGCCTCGCGCACGGCGCGGCTGCGGCAGGATGCGGCCCCATGGATGCCGTACGGGTCGCGTTGCTGCGGGAAGTGCTGGCCGGGACCGCGTGGCCGGCCGCGGCCCGCGGCTTCGCGGGTTCGCTCCGGTCCTCCGTCGTCCCGCACGGGGGCGGGCTGCTCCTGGTGGGGACGGCGGGGTACGAGCCGTGGCATCTGACGGCGCATCTCGTGGACGAGGCGACCTGGTCGGGGCAGCCGGAGCTGGCGCCGACGCTGGTGCGCCACCAGGTACGGCCCGGCGATCCGGCGCACCTGGCGGTGGGGCTCGGCCGACTGGAGGCGGCGCGGCGCGGGGCGACGCTGCTCATGGTGGCGCCGGAGCGGCCCGACGCGGGGGTGCTGGAGCGGGTCCACGACGCCCGAAGGGCGGGGGCGACCGTGCTCTCCCTGGACGCCGGCGACCCGGAGGTCCGCGGCCTGGCCCACGAGACGCTGACAGTGGCCGCGGACTCGGAGGTCGACCTGGACACCGTGCAGCACCTGGTGAGCGCGGCGGCCGGCGAGAACAGCCTGCCCTCCCCGCGCGGTCGCCGCCGTTTCCGGGACCGGCTGTCCCGCCTGGCCGACCACTTGACGTCACCACCGCCGCAGGGCTGGTAGCGCGGGGCCTCGACGCCGTAATTCGGTTGCCGTGCGAACGAGCGCCGCCGGAGCATGGCACCTCGTGACCTCGAAGCTCTCCGCCGTGCTGCCCGATCTGACGCCGTGGCGGTCCTCCCGCGACTTCCGGTTGCTCTGGGTCCAGGGGCTCGTCGCCTTCTTCTCCAGCGCCGTGGCGATGATCGCGCTGCCGCTGCAGATCAAGGATCTGACCGGATCGCCGCTCGCCGTCGGCGCGATGGGCGCGGTCGAGCTGGTCCCGCTGGTCGTCTTCGGACTCTACGGCGGTGCGCTCGCCGACGCCGTCGACCGGCGCAAGGTCCTCGTCTCCACCGAGGCCGGGCTCGGGCTGTTGGCCCTGCTCCTGCTCCTCAACTCGCTCCTGCCCGAACCGATGCTCTGGCCGCTGTACGTCGTCGCGGCCGGCGTCTCCGCGCTCGCCGGGCTCCAGCGCCCGGCCCTGGACTCACTGCTCGCCCGGATCGTGCCGCACGACCAGCAGACCGCCGCCGCGGCGCTCAACTCGCTGCGCTGGCAGATGGGCACCATCGCCGGACCGGCCCTCGCGGGCCTGCTGGTGGCGTACGCCGGTCACGCCCCCGCGTACGGCGTGACGATCGCCGGTTTCCTCGTCTCCGTACTCCTGTGTCTGCGGCTCTCCCCCGCACCGCCCGCGCACGACGCGGACAAGCCGTCGCTCCGCGGGATCGTCGAGGGAGCGCGGTACGCCTGGTCACGGCCGGTGCTGCTCGGTACGTACGTGATCGACCTCGCCGCCATGTTCTTCGCCTTCCCCAACACGATCTTCCCGTTCCTCGCGGACGAGCTGGACGCGGACTGGTCGCTGGGCCTGATGTACGCCGCGGGCTCGGTCGGCTCGCTCGTCCTCGGCCTGACCAGCGGCTGGACCTCGCGGATCCGCCGGCACGGGCTTCTGGTGGTGTGCGGGGCGACGGCCTGGGGGCTGGCGATCGCGGCGGCCGGCTGGTTCTCGAACATCTGGCTGGTGCTGCTGTGCCTGGCGTTCGCGGGCGCCGGCGACATGGCGAGCGGCCTGGGCCGCGCCACGATCTGGAACCAGACGATCCCGGAGGAGCTGCGCGGCCGGCTCGCCGGGATCGAGGTCCTCTCCTACAGCGTCGGGCCCCAGCTGGGCCAGGTCCGGGCGGGCGCCATGGCGGGCTGGACGGGGACGCGGGCCGCGGTCTGGTCCGGCGGCGTGGCCTGCGTGGCCTCGGTGGGCCTGCTCTGCCTGACGCTGCCGAAGCTCCTCATGTACGACTCCGACACCGACGAGGACGCGCTGCGCCACAAGGCCGCGCAGGAGGAGCGGGAGGCACGGGACGCGCGAGAGGCCGGGACCGGGGCCCCGGCCTGACGAGCGGTCCGTCGGGCAACGCCTAGTCCGGCGGCTCGGTCGGCTTCGGGGTGTCGTGCCACTTCGGGTCGGTGTCCCACTCCAGGTTGCGCTCCTGCGCACTCTCCATCGCGTGGGTCGCCTCCTCGCGCGTGGAGTACGGGCCGAAACGGTCCTTGGCCGGGCACTCCGGGCCTTCTTCGACCTTGCGGTGCTGCAGGCAGTAGTACCACTCGCCCGGTTTGCCCACCGTGCGCTTCTTGAACAGGGCCATCGTCGGCTCCTTCCTCTGAGGCCATGCTGCCCCAGTCGCGGTCGTTAGACTCGCTGACATGTCTGGCCAGTCGCTGCTCGTACCGGGGGAGATCTCCCCCCACCGCTCCGTTCCGGGAGCCATCCGCCGTCCCGAGTACGTGGGGAAGCCCGCGCCCACCCCGTACACGGGGCCCGAGGTGCAGGATTCCGACACCGTCGAGCGGATGCGGATCGCCGGCCGCATCGCCGCGCAGGCGATGGAGGAGGCCGCCAAGCACATCGCGCCGGGTGTGACCACGGACGAGCTGGACCGGGTCGCGCACGAGTTCATGTGCGACCACGGGGCGTACCCCTCCACCCTCGGCTACCGCGGCTTCCCGAAGTCGCTCTGCTCCTCGGTCAACGAGGTCATCTGCCACGGCATCCCCGACTCCACCGTCCTCAACGACGGCGACATCGTGAACCTGGACGTCACGGCGTACATCAACGGGGTGCACGGCGACAACAACGCCACCTACCTCTGCGGCGATGTGGACGAAGAGTCCCGGCTGCTGGTCGAGCGCACCCGCGAGTCGCTCGACCGGGCCATCAAGGCCGTCAAGCCGGGCCGTCAGATCAACATCATCGGCCGGGTCATCGAGTCGTACGCCAAGCGCTTCGGCTACGGCGTCGTGCGCGACTTCACCGGGCACGGCATCAACTCGTCCTTCCATTCCGGGCTGATCGTCCCGCACTACGACTCCCCGCACGCCACCACGGTCATCCAGCCCGGCATGACGTTCACGATCGAGCCGATGCTGACGCTCGGGACGCACGAGTACGACATGTGGGACGACGGCTGGACGGTCGTGACCAAGGACCGCAAGCGGACGGCGCAGTTCGAGCACACGCTCGTCGTCACGGACACCGGGGCCGAAATTCTCACGTTGCCCTGAGCCCGTGGCGGGGTAGCTTTTTACCGACAGGTCGTCGGGAACCAGTTGACTTAGGTAAGCCTAAGTAGCAGTATCGCAGCAGGTTCTCGTCCCCATCGGTCCCGGAGGCACGCCTTGGACACGCCCTTCTCGACGCTCATCCGCACGGCCTCGCACGAACAGCACACCGAGGCCGAGACGTCGACCTTCATGAGCGACCTCCTCGGGGGACGTCTCGCCGTGGACGCCTACACGCGGTACACGGAGCAGCTCTGGTTCGTGTACCGCGCCCTGGAGGACGGCGCCGAGGCGCTGAGGAACGACCCGGTGGCCGGGCCCTTCATACAGCCGGAGCTGTTCCGCACCGCCGCCCTGGAGCAGGACCTCGCCCATCTGCGGGGCCCGGAGTGGCGGGCGGGACTCACGCCCCTGCCCGCGACCGTCGCGTACGCCGCCCGCGTGGCGGAGTGCGCGCGGGAGTGGCCGGCGGGCTATGTGGCGCACCATTACACGCGCTACCTGGGCGACCTCTCCGGCGGTCAGATCATCCGAGACAAGGCCGAGCGCACCTGGGGCTTCGCGCGCAAGGGCGACGGGGTCCGGTTCTACGTCTTCGACGAGATCACGAACCCGGCGGCCTTCAAGCGGGGCTATCGGGAGCTGCTCGACGCGGTGAACGCCGACGATCTGGAGAAGCAGCGGATCATCGACGAGTGCAAGCGCGCGTTCGACTTCAACGGCGCGGTGTTCCGGGAGCTGGGAGTCGAGTTCCCGCTCAGCGCGTGAGCCGCGTCAGCGCGTGAGCCGCCTCGGCACGTGAGGCGCGTCAGCGCGTGAGGCGCCTCGGCGCGTGAGGCGCCGGCGTGTGGACGCCGGCGCCACCGTATGAGCGTCAGCGCGGGAGGGTGACGCTCCGCTCGATGCGGACCCGTCCGCCCAGCTCGATCACGCCGTCGGGGCCGGGTGCCGTCAGGATCTGCGACCCCCGGCCCTGGGTGATGTTCAGGGCCCGGCCCAGTTCGGCGGTGAGCAGCAGGGCGGCCGCGCCGGTCGCCTCGTCCTCGTCGATGCCGTCCCCGCGCCCCGGGAACCCCCGCGCCCGAATACGTCCGGCCGCCTCGTCCTCCCAGGCCCAGGCGTAGATCCACTCCCCGGGCTCGGGCACGTCCAGCGCCTCGACCTCGGCGGCCGACCCGTACCGCCGCAGGGTCCGCGGCGGGGCCCACTCCGCCCGCGCCTCGATCCAGGTGAACTCCCCGTCCCCGCGCACCCAGACCTCGCCCGCGGGCGGGCGGACGACCTCCACATCGAGCAGCCAGGCCGCGCCGACGAGCGGGTAACCGGCGAACGGCAGCCGCACCCCGGGCGTGTAGATGTCGACATCCCCACGCTCGGGGTCGTCGACGAACACGGTCTCGCTGAAACCGAGCTCCTTGGCGAGCGCCTGCCGGGAGGCCTCGTCGGGATACGTGCGCCCGTCGCGTACGACACCCAGGGCGTTGCCGTACCGGCCGTCGCCCGCGCAGAAGACCCGCAGGACGTCGATGTCGGTGGCGCTACTCGTCACGGTCGTGTGCATGGCGGAATTCAAGCATCCAGGCGTCCCATTCCGCCGGTCCACCGGGAATCGGCCAGGCACGGGTCGCGGCTTCCTCGTACGGGATCGATGCGGCGTAGTCGTTGAGGCCGCGCAGGGAGGCCGTGCGCTGCCGCTCCGGGTCGGGGCCGCGGAAGGCGCGCGTCCGCAGCTCCTCCTCGTACTCGGGGAGTGCCGCGAACCGCTCGGCCGTCGTCTCCGCGTCCTCCGCCATGGCCAGGACGACCGCGTGCGGCGCGCGATCCTCGGCGAGCGCCGCGACGGCACGATCGTGCCCGTCGAGGAGCAGCCAGCCGTCGAGGGTGGTGATCCACCACAGCAGTACGGGCGCGAGAGTGCCGTCCCTGGCCCGCTTGCGGTACGCCTTGACGCGAGGAGCGTCCGGGGGCGACAGCTTCCGCAGCGGGACGACGCCGTTCCAGCCGTTCCTGTCCCAGTCCAGGTGTCCGCACGGCCACGCCGTGACGAAGTCCTCGCCCCAGACGTACGGCGGGAACACGTCCCGGGTACCGAACATCCAACGCCCCGGATGCAGGGGCCCGTCGTCGGAGGCTGCCAGCCGATCGGCGTACCGGCGCTGCCAGTCGGGCATCGGCCGGGATTCGTCGGCCCGTACCGGCGGCAGGGGTGAGCGGTACCCCGCGCGGCGGTGAAGCATGATCCCGTGCCGGTCCTCGTCGACGCGGGCGAGCAGCACCGGCCGTCCCGCCTGGCGGAGCAGCATCCCGCGACCGTCCGTCGTCTCCCAGCGCAGTGCGGGCGGTTCGGCCCCACCCTCCGCGCGGTACACCGGTCCGAAGGGGCTCTCCCGGAACAGTCGCATGCCCGCACGCTAGCCGCGCACGCGGCAGGGCCGCACCGCCTTTTCCGGGGGTGCGGCCCTGCCTGTGGAGGGTGGCGGCCTTTCAGGAGCTGGTCGTCCCGCGCCGCACCCCGCTCACCGTCGGCAAGGCACGCGCCTGAAGTCAACCGGCCCGAACCGACGGAGCTTCAGGTCACGGTGTGGGTGCTCTATCCGATCCCGGCGCTCGCGCCGTCCCCGACCCCGGTAGGGTCGGGTCCGTCCGTGCCGGTGAAGAAGCAGAAGGCGATCGATGAGAAGGCTGAGGCGACCGTCGAGGGCACTCGTGGCGACGACGGCGGCGACCGTGCTGGCGCTGACGGCGAGCGGCTGCGTGACGGTGCACGGCGAGCTGGAACTGCTCCCGGCGGCGACGAAGAGTGAGGCCGAGCAGGCCCTCAAGGACTTCACCGACGCCTACAACAAGGCGGACAAGGCGTACGACCCCGCGCTGGACGCCGGCCGGGTCACCGGACCGCTCGGGGCGATCAACCAGGCGGGTCTGAAGTCCCGTTCGATCACCAGTCCCAACGGCAATGCCAACCACCGCCCGCTGGAGCTGACGGACGCGAAGTTCGTGCTGCCGAAGAAGGCGGGCTGGCCCCGCTGGTTCGTCGTGGACACCGACTCCAACCGGGACACCGACCAGGGCAGCGGCGACAACCGCTGGCTCCTGGTCTTCGTGCGCAACGGCTCCGAGCAGCTGTGGGAGGCCGCGTATCTGGCGATCCTGACGCCGGACGAGATCCCCGCGTTCAAGACGGACGGCGGGTTCGCGGTGCCGGTCGACGCGGACTCCGCCGAACTCGCTGTGGCGCCCAAGGACCTGGGCCGGAACTATGTCTCGCTCCTCGGCGGCGGGGAGCAGGGCCAGTTCGCGGCGGGGCCGCACACCACCGAGTGGCGTGACGAGCGGCAGAAGGCCGCGAAGCGGGTCGGCATGGCGACGCAGTACATCGACCAGGTCACCGACGCCGGGGACTTCGCGCCGCTGGGCCTCGCGACCGAGGACGGCGGGGCGCTGGTCTTCTTCGCGACGCGCTACTTCGAACGGCAGACGGCGGCGCAGGGCTACCGGCCGAAGGTCACGCCCGATGTGAAGGCCCTGCTGACCGGCGAGGTGAAGAACACGGTCACCAAGGAATGGGTGTCGAGCCAGGCCGTCCTCGTGAAGCCGACGGGCACGGAGCAGGACGGGGTCACGATCGCGGGCCGGCTGCAGGGCGTGACGGGGGCGAAGGGCTCGTAGCGCCGGTTTCGCCACCCCGCTCGAGACGCCCGTTCTTCGTCGCCCGCTCGTAGCGGCCGCGGGATCGGACCCCGGGTTGGTCACGCCGGATCCCCGCCTCCCGCTTCGTACTCCCCCGAGGCCGCCGTCCCTCAGCGGCGGCCGAGCGGCCAGGCCACCTCGTGCCCGGTGTGCTGCTCACCCTGCTCGGCGGCGTGCCGGGCGCAGGCGTCGGTGAGGGTCTCCAGCAGGTTCAGCGGGTCGGGCAGGGCGTGCTCGGGGCCGCGGACCCAGGCGAGAGCCGGCTGCTCGTCCTCGTCACCGATGAGCCGGGCCGGTGGTACGAGGACGTAGCTGCCGCGGCAGTGCCAGCGCAGCCCCGGATGCTCGTCCATGGTCTCGGGATGGCAGTCCAGCTCGCAGGGCCACCACTCGTCCTCGTCCTCGGGGGTGCCGCGGGTGGCGGTGAAGAAGAGCATCCGGCCGCCGTCGCCCGCGCTCTCGGCGGATTCGGCGACGGGCCCGACGTCGATGCCCTGGGCGAGCAGTCGCTCCAGGGCGGCGCGGCCGGCCTCCAGGGGGACGTCGAGGACGTCGTGGACCATGCCGGTGGCGGTGATGAAGTTCGCCTCGGGCTCGCCCAGTGCCCAGCGCTCGATCTGGGCGCGGTCGGTGGTCGACTGGGTCTGCCAGGCGAAGGAGACGGGGTGCCGGGCCGGGGTCGGACAGCCGATGCGTTCACAGGAACAGCGGTACCCGACGGGGTACGCGGCGGGGGCGAGGGGCAGGCCTGCGGCAGCGGCGTCCAGGAGCAGCTTCACACGGTGGTTCTCGTCGTCCGCCGCTGTGCGCTTGGGACGCCTGCGCAGCCACTGCGCGAGTTTGCTCTCCGTGCCGCGGTAGCGGCCGATACCGTCGCCCATCTATCCCCTCACACCTGCGCTAGCCCGTTGTGCTCGCCCGTTCGGCTCTGCCCATCGTCGCATCTTCCGCTGCCTCAGGTGACCGGAGTCCCCAACCGGGGTACGTACCGGGGTTACGCCCTGGGCGCGAGCCCGCGCAGCGCGTAGTCGACGAGGGTGTCGGCGTAGGCGTGGGTGAGCGGCAGCGTGCGGTGCAGCCAGCGGTGGTTCAGGGGGCCGACGAGGAATTCGAGGGCGATGCGGGGGTCAACGGCGGGGTCGATGTCCCCGGCGGTCTGGGCGGCCTCGATGCGGCGTACGTAGTGCTGGAGCTGAGGTTCCAGGAGTCGCTCCACGAACTGGGCGCCGAGTTCGGCGTTGACGATGCCCTCGGCGGCGAGGGCGCGGGAGGGGGCGTCGTACGTGGGGTTGTTCAGCTCGTCGACGGTGGCGCGGAGCACGTACTTCAGGTCGGCGGCGAGGTCGCCGGTGTCGGGGATCTCACTCTCGGCGTCGCCGCCGAGAGCCTCGTTGGCCTGCGCGGCGAGGTCGAGGAAGGCGTCGAGCAGGACGGCGGCCTTGGAGGGCCACCAGCGGTAGATGGTCTGCTTGCCGACACCGGCGCGGGCGGCGATGCCTTCGATGGTGGTCTTGGTGTAGCCGGCCTCGGAGACGAGGGCGAGGGCGGCGTCGAAGATGGCGCGGCGGGAGCGTTCGCTGCGGCGGGAGGCGTCGGGGGCCTTGGTGTCGGACATGCGTCCAATCTAGCAGCAGGCGAGACGCCGCGTCTCGCTACGTGATGTTCAGTCGAACCACCCGAACGGTCCACTGCGCTGAGGCGACGGAAGGCGGACCATGGGCTCCGTCCGACCATCTCACTTCGTCCGTGAGGAGCCCTCATTGCGCCTGACTCCGCGCGAGGCCTCGCCCCGCCGTTATCTGATGTGCCCACCCACGCACTTCAAGGTGACGTACTCCATCAACCCCTGGATGGACCCCACGAAACCGGTCGACCTGCCGCTCGCCCTCGCACAGTGGGAGGACCTGCAGGCCCGCTACGTCTCGCTCGGCCACACCGTCGAGCTCCTCGACCCGGACCCCGGCCTGCCGGACATGGTCTTCGCCGCGAACGGCGCGACCGTGGTGGACGGGCGGGTGCTGGGCGCGAAGTTCGCCTATCCGGAACGTACGGACGAGGCGGCGGCGCATCGGGACTGGTTCAGCAGGAACGGTTACCCGGAGGTGTGGGTACCGGAGCACGTGAACGAGGGCGAGGGCGACTTCGCGGTGACCGCGTCGTGGATCCTGGCCGGCCGCGGCTTCCGCTCCAGCCCACTCGCGCACCACGAGGCACAGGAGTTCTTCGGGCGCCCGGTCATCGGCCTGGAGCTGGTGGACCCGCGCTACTACCACCTGGACACGGCGCTGTGCGTCCTGGACTCGGAGGGCGACGAGGTCATGTACTACCCCGACGCCTTCTCCGCCGGCAGCCGGGCGGTCCTCGCCCGGCTCTTCCCCGACGCGCTGCTGGCGGCCGAGGCCGACGCGGGGGCGCTGGGTCTGAACGCGGTGAGCGACGGCCGCCACGTCCTGCTGCCGCAGGCGGCGGTGGGGCTCTTCGCCCCGCTGCGTGAGCGGGGCTTCGAGCCGCTGGGGATGGACCTGTCGGAACTCCTCAAGGGCGGCGGCAGCGTGAAGTGCTGCACCCAGGAGCTGCGCTCCTGACACCGCGGGGGCGATGCCCGGCCCTGACTCGGGGCGGGGCTTCGCCCCACTCGGCGACTCCGAGGATCGGGCGCCGCGGGACCCCGCCCGTCGTCCCCGGCTGCGCTACGCCGGGGGCCAGGCGTCGCCCCACTCCGCGTCCCTCGCGGCCTTGTAGAGGGCGCCGTGGCGCTTGCTGACCGTCTCACGCGTCAGGCCCGTCTCCTCCGCCCCGCAGAGCTCCAGCAGGACCTGGCCCTTGCGGATCTGGGGCTTACGGGTCACCCGGGACACCGTCGGCGTCACGGGGAACCTGGTCGCCGCGACGTAGCTGAACTTCTCGTCCTCGTACGGCAGCGAGCCGCCCTTCACCTGCCGGTGCAGGGACGACCTGCTCACCCGCGCGGCGAAGTGGCACCAGTCCGCGCCCGGCTCGATCGGGCAGGCCCCGCTGTGCGGGCACGGCGCGGCCACGGTGAGCCCCGCCTCCACGAGGAGCGTGCGGGCCGCGATGATCCGCTCGTAGCCGTCGGGGGTGCCGGGCTCGACGATCACGACGGCCTGCGCCGCCCGCGCGGCCTCGGTGACGACCGCGCGGCGGTCGGCCTCGGTGAGCTCCTTCAGGACGTACGAGACCGTGACGAGGTCCGTCTCGTCGAGCTTGAGCGCGCCGCTGATGCGGGCCCGGCGCCACTCCGCCTCGAACACGCCGGCCGCCAGCTCCCGGCCGAGCGCGAGCGCCGGCTCCGCCCAGTCCAGGACCGTCGTGCTCGGGGGGCTGTCCCACGCCTCGGCGACCGCCCAGCTCGCCGCGCCCGTGCCGCCGCCGATGTCGGTGTGCGTCGCCGGCTCCCACGCGGGCGCCGCGTCCCGCAGCGCGCCGAGCGCCGCCCGTACCGCCTCGAAGGTCGCCGGCATCCGGTACGCGGCGTACGCGGCGACGTCGGAGCGGTCGCGCAGCACGGGGGCGTCGGTCGGGGTGGTCCCCCGGTAGTTGGCGATCAGCCGGTCGACGGCCTGGGCCGCCTGGCGCGGCGGCAGCCCGTCGAGAAGCCCGGCGAGGGCGACGCGCAACGTGTCACCGGAGGCGAGGGAGGGGGAGGCGTTCACCTCCACATTTTAGGCGGCCGAAACACGCCCCCGGCCCCCGCCCGCGGAGGTCCGGCAGCCCGGGACGCGACCGTGGGCCGCACGGCACCGGCCGACCCGTGGCCTCGCCCCGCGTCGGTCCGGTCAGGCCTCCTGCGCCTGGGCCTTTCGCCATGGGCGGCACAGTGCGAGGAAGCAGCCGAGTGACGCGATCGCGCAGACCAGTTGCACCACCGCCATCGGGACCGCCGTCGCCTCCCCCGCGATGCCCACCAGTGGCGACGCGATCGCGCCGATCAGGAAGGACGAGGTGCCGAGCAGCGCCGACGCGGAGCCCGCCGCGTGCGGGGTGCGCATCAGCGCCTGCGCGTTGGTGTTCGGCATCGCCAGACCCATCGCCGACATCAGGACGAAGAGACCGGCGGCGATCGGGACGAGACCCACCTTCCCGAACAGGCCGCTCGTCATGAGCACCAGCGCCACCGAGGCGAGCAGGATCACGCTCAGCCCCCAGCCCAGCGCCTTGTCCAGGCTGACGCGTCCGACGAGCAGCTTGCCGTTGATCTGGCCGACGGCGACGAGCCCGATGGAGTTGAGACCGAAGAGGAGGCTGAAGGTCTGCGGGGAGGCGCCGTAGATCTCCTGGACGACGAACGGGGACGCCGAGATGTACGCGAAGAGCGCGGCGAAGGCGAGTCCGCCGGCCAGCATGTAGCCGGTGAAGACCCGGTCCGCGAGCAGCCCGCGCATCGTCCGCAGCGCCTCGCCCACCCCGCCCGCGTGCCGCCGCTCGGGCGGCAGGGTCTCGGCGAGGAACTTCCACACCACCACGGTGAGCAGGACGCCGATGACGGTGAGGACGTAGAAGACGCCCCGCCAGTCGGTGATCCGCAGGATCTGGCCGCCGATGAGCGGGGCGATGATCGGAGCGACGCCGGAGATCAGCATCAGGGTGGAGAAGAACCGCGCCATGTCGACGCCGTCGTACAGGTCGCGGACGACGGCCCGGGCGATGACGATGCCGGCCGCGCCCGCCAGGCCCTGGAGCAGCCGGAAGGCGATGAGGAGTTCGGCGGAGGGCGCGAGCGCGCAGACCGCGGTGGCGGCGACGTACACGATCATGCCGATGAGCAGCGGACGGCGGCGTCCCCACTTGTCGCTCATGGGGCCGACGACGAGCTGACCGAGTGCCATGCCGGCGAGGCAGGCGGTGAGGGTCAGCTGGACGGTCGCGGCGGGCGAGCGCAGCGACTCGGTGACCTCCGGCAGGGCCGGCAGGTACATGTCCATGGAGAGCGGGGGCAGGGCCGTGAGTCCACCGAGGACCAGGGTGACGAGCAGCCCCGCGCGACGGGCCGCGACGACCGGCCCTTCGACTATGTGATCTTTCGTGCGGGTCCGGCCGCTCTCCGGCATCGACTGCTCCATTTCGTTGAAACTTTCCCTATGCTCTCAGCTCGTCCGGGATGGTCGAGACCTTTTTGGGGTGGGGCATGGGAACGTCCGGGAAGACCGTGCGATGGGGTGTGCTGGCGACCGGCGGGATCGCCGCCCGGTTCACCACCGATCTGCTGACCATGGAGGGCGCGGAGGTCGTGGCCGTCGCCTCCCGTACGGAGGCGTCGGCGAAGGCCTTCGCCGACCGGTTCGGGATACCGCGGGCGTACGGGGAGTGGGCCGCGCTCACCTCCGATCCCGACGTCGACGTGGTGTACGTGGCGACCCCGCACCACGCCCACCGCGCGGCCGCCGGGCTCGCCCTGGAGGCGGGCAAGGCGGTCCTCTGCGAGAAGGCGTTCACGCTCAACGCGGGCGAGGCGGAGGAGTTGGTCGCCCTCGCCCGGGAGCGGGACCTCTTCCTGATGGAGGCCATGTGGATGTACTGCAACCCCCTGATCCGGCGCATCCGCGAGCTGATCGCGGACGGGGCGATCGGTGAGGTCAGGACCGTACAGGCGGACTTCGGGCTCGCGGGCCCGTTCGCCGCGGACCACCGGCTGCGGGACCCTGCGGTGGGCGGCGGGGCGCTCCTGGACCTCGGGGTGTACCCCGTCTCGTTCGCACAGCTGCTGCTCGGCGAGCCCGACTCGGTGCAGGCGCACGCCCTCCTCTCGCCCGAGGGCGTCGACCTGAACACGGGGATGCTGCTGGGCTGGGACTCCGGCGCCTCGGCGCTGCTGTCCTGCTCGCTCGTGGCGGACACCCCGCTGACCGCGTCGGTGACGGGGTCGGCGGGCCGGATCGACATTCCGCGGGGCTTCTTCTTCCTGGACAGGTTCACGCTGCACCGCGCCGGCCGGGAGCCGGAGGAGTTCGTGAACGAGGACGATCCGCACTCCCTGCGCCACGAGGCGGCGGAGGTCATGCGCTGCCTGCGCGCGGGCGAGACCGAGTCCCCGCTCGTGCCGCTGGAGGGTTCGCTCGCGGTGATGCGGACGCTCGACGCGGTACGGGACCGCGTCGGCGTCCGCTATCCGTCCGAGCTGTCGGTCACGCGGGCCTGAGCCCCGGGTTGCCCGCCTCCGTGACGTAGGAGCCGGCCGTGGCGACCGGGGCGCCCGGGGTCGTCACGGCCGAGACCGTACGGAAGTCGGCGCGGGCGCTGTCCCGGCCGAGCGTGACCGTCACATAGCCGCGCCGCCCGTTGTAGAACTTCATGTGCGGGTTGGCCTGCGTGAGAGCGTCGTAGTTGGCGGGCCGGTCGGCGCCGTCCTTGCCGCTGGCGATGGAGGTGGCGACGATCTCGGTGCCGAGGGTCCGGGACGCGGGGTCGCGGTGGTCGGCCTTGATGTCGAGGCCGTAGCCGACGTGGACATCGCCGGTGAGCACCATCAGGTTCTCGATCCCGGCCGCCCCCGCGCCGTCCAGGAGGCGCTGCCGGGAGGCCGGATAGCCGTCCCAGGAGTCCATGGAGAGCTTGAAGTCGGCGGTGGGCACATTGCGCCGCTCGGCGAAGACGACCTGCTGCGGGAGGACGTTCCACAGGGCGCGCGAGTCGCGCCAGCCGTCGAGCAGCCAGCGCTCCTGCGTGGCGCCGGTCATGGTGCGGCTCGGGTCCTCGGACTCGGGCCCGGGGACCTGCCAGCCGTCGCCGTACGCCTGGTCGGAGCGGTACTGACGGGTGTCGAGGATGTCGAACTGCGCCAGCCGGCCGAAGCGGAGGCGGCGGTAGAGCCGCATGTCGGCGCCCTCGGGCCGCTGGGGCCTGCGGAGCGGCTGGTTCTCCCAGTAGGCGCGGTAGGCGGCGGCGCGCCGGAGCAGGAACTCCTCCGGCGGGACGTCGTTCTCGGGGATCTCGCCCGCGTAGTTGTTCTCGGTCTCGTGGTCGTCCCAGGTGACGACGAAGGGGTGCGCGGCGTGCGCGGCCTGCAGGTCGGGGTCGGACTTGTAGAGGGCGTACCGCAGCCGGTAGTCCTCCAGGGTGATCGTCTCCCGGTTGAAGACGGCGGGCAGGCGCCGGTCCGTGTAGGCGCGGGCGCCGCCGGTGGCGTTGACGGCGTACTCGTAGAGGTAGTCGCCGAGGTGGAAGACGACGTCGACGTCCTCCCTGGCGAGATGTCCGTACGCGGTGAAGTAGCCGTCGTGGTACGCCTGGCAGGAGACGGCGGCGAGGGTGAGCTCGGACATCCGGGCGTCGGGGGCGGGCGCGGTGCGGCTGCGGCCGACGGGGCTGATCCAGTCGCCGACGCGGAACCGGTAGAAGTAGATGCGATCCGGGTCGAGGTGGTCGATCTCGACATGGACGCTGTACTGGAACTCGGGGTGTGCGGTGACCTTGCCCCGCCGGACGGTCCGGGTGAAGCGCTCGTCGTGGGCGAGCTCCCAGCGGACGGCGACGCGGGAGCGGGGCAGTCCGCCGTCGGCTTCGAAGGGACGGGGCGCGAGCCGGGTCCACAGGAGGACGGAGCCAGGCAGCGGGTCGCCGGATGCCACCCCCAGGGTGAACGGGTTCTCGGTGATACGGGCGGGGTTCAGCTCGGCGGCGCTCGCGGCGCCGGCGGCCGGCAGGTTGACCGCGAAGGCGAGCGCGGCGGCGGCCCCGGTGACGGTGAGGAAGCGACGTCGGCCGAAGTGACGGGCGGCGGCCCGTAGTTCGCCGTCGTGCTGCTGGATGTGTGTCATGTACCCCTCCCCAGGCGGATGTTGTCCGTCCGGTATTCGAGTGGGGCGGGACGACGTCACGTTGTCGGGTACAGAACATCCACGTGTCGGACGGATGAGTTCATGGGGCACGCGTCTGCCGTACGCTGCGCGCCCATGAGTACTGAGTCGCGCATCGCAGTGGTGACGGGAGCGGGTTCGGGCATCGGCCGCGGCGTGGCACGGGCCCTGGCCGAGGCGGGCTGGTCGGTGGCGCTGGCTGGCCGTCGGCGGGAGCCCCTGGAGGAGACGGCGGCGTCCGTCTCGTCGTCCGACGTCCTGTGCGTGCCGACGGACGTGACCTCACCGGAGGCGGTGACCGCCCTCTTCGACGCGGTACGGGACCGGTTCGGCCGGGTCGACCTGCTCTTCAACAACGCGGGTACGTTCGCGGGCGGCGGCGTCCCGGTCGAGGACCTGAACCACGAGACCTGGCGCTCGGTGGTCGACGTGAACCTGACGGGCGCCTTCCTGTGCGCCCAGGCGGCCTACCGGGCGATGAAGGAGCAGTCCCCGCAGGGCGGCCGGATCATCAACAACGGCTCGATCTCGGCGCATGTACCGCGCCCGAACTCGATCGCGTACACGGCGACGAAGCACGCGATGACCGGGCTGACGAAGTCACTGTCCCTGGACGGGCGCCCGTACCGGATCGCCTGCGGTCAGATCGACATCGGGAACGCGGCGACGGAGATGACGGCGCGGATGCAGACGGGGATTCTGCAGGCCAACGGGGAGCTGGCGGTGGAGCCGGTGATGGACGCGGCGGACGTGGCGGCGACGGTGGTGCACATGGCGGGGCTGCCGCTGGAGGCGAACGTGCAGTTCGCGACGGTGATGGCGACGGCGATGCCGTACATCGGCCGGGGGTAGGGGGCGGGACACGACCCCCTACCCGGCGCTCCAGGGGTGTCTTGCCGATCAACCCGGGTCAGCAAGACACCCCCCTAGGCCTGGCCGGTCTCGAACCGGGCGACCTTTCCGTCCTGGACGACGAACCGCCAAGCGGTCCGCATCTCGCCCCAGGTGTCGTTGCGGTAGCGGGCGACGAGGGACCGCCCGTCGTCCTTGGCGGACTCGATCTCCATATGGCCGCGAGAGGAGAAGATCTCCTTCTCGGTCCACTCCTGGAGATCACGGTCGGACCCGTCGTCCGACATGGTGGCGCCCGGGGTGAGGGCGGCCTGGAAGGCCTCGGGGTCATTGGCGTTGAGCGCGCTGACGAAGGCGCGCACGGCAGGGTCGCCGATCTTGTCCACAGGGATGGTCATGGGCCTACCGGTACACCGGACCGCCCGGTTCCCGACGGACCCGGGCCGCACATGTGGCGCACCTCAGCGCACGGACTCGGCCACCTGGACGAGCAGGACCGCGGCCTCGCAGCCCTCCGAAGGCCCGCTCGGCGGCAGCGCCGTCCTGCGCCCGCACGGCGGTCTCGAACCCACTCACGGCGGCTTGCGGCCGCCCGCGCCGGAACATCGTCCGCGCACCCCGCCGACCGCATCGAGCTGGCATTCTTCTCCCCCATGACCGACCCGTGGAACACCATCGAGCGGCTCGCCTCCTGGATCGCCGCACACCACACCCTCCCGCCCGAACAGGACGTCCTGCTGCGTGTCCTGAAGCTCTCGGAGGAGGTCGGCGAAGTGGCGCAGGCCGTGATCGGCGCGACGGGCCAGAACCCGCGCAAGGGCACGTCGCACACCTGGCAGGACGTCGAGTCCGAGCTGTGCGACGTGATCATCACGGCGATGGTGGCACTGCGCACGCTGACCCCGGACGCGGCCGAGGTCTTCGCGGGCCACGTCCGGCGGGTGGCGGAGCGATCGCTGGAGAAGTGACGTCAGGGGACGGGCCGTCAGGAACTCCTGGGACGGTTCCGTAGGCCCGGCCGGCCCGCACGGCGCACCGACGGGTGACGCCGAAGGCGCGGGGAGACGCGAAAACCCGCCTGGCCCGGGAGTTCAGCCGGGTCGGACGGGTTGAGGCAGACGAGTCGGGCTGTACGCCGGGTTCTGTACCCCGGGACCTCGCGGTCGTCGGGGTGACGGCCATCCATCTAGGACCGGCGTTGCCGCCGGTCTCGTGCGGTCTACCCGCGAACTCGGGCGGGCAGCCCTCAAGCGTTCGCGCAGAGTCGCCTGTCTCCAGGCGGCCCCTCTTGACCTTGCTCCGGGTGGGGTTTACCTAGCCGCCTGAGTCACCTCAGGCGCTGGTGGTCTCTTACACCACCGTTTCACCCTTACCGAGGACCGAGGTCCCCGGCGGTCTGTTTTCTGTGGCACTGTCCCGCGGGTCACCCCGGGTGGCCGTTAGCCACCACCCTGCCCTGTGGAGCCCGGACGTTCCTCGGGAGGATCCGAGGATCCCCACGCGGCCGCCCGCCCGGCTCGTCTGCCGTGCCGACCATGCTACCCGCCGTGCCGGGCACGCTTGACCTTGTCGCAGCGTCAGGGTTTCTACTGGGCGCATGCGAATCGGCGAGATCGCCGCGCTCGTCGGGGTCACCCCGCGGGCCGTGCGCCACTACCACCATCTCGGGCTGCTGCCCGAGCCCGTACGGCTGGCCAACGGCTACCGCGAGTACGGCATCCGGGACGCCGTCCTGCTCGCCCGGATCCGGCGGCTGACCGAGCTCGGCCTCGGGCTCGACGAGGTACGGGACGTACTCGCCGACGACGAGGGGCGGGAGCTGGTGGAGGTGCTGGAGGAGCTGGACGCCGACCTCGGGCGGCAGGAGGCGGTGATCCGCGAGCGGCGGGCGCGCCTCGCCGAGCTGCTGCACGAGGCGCGGGCCGGGCGGGTGCCCGCCGAGGGGCCGGTGTCGACGGAGCTGGCCGGACTGTTCGCGGATCTGGGCGAGGTCCCCCCGGCGTCCCGAATGGCCGCGATGGACCGGGAGCTGCTCACCCTGCTCGACACCGTGGCGCCGGAGGAGGAGAGGACGAAGCTCATGAGCACCATGCGGAGCATGGCCGAGGATCCGCGGGCCGTCGCACGCGCCCACGACGTGTACGCCCGGCTCGACGCCCTCGTGGACGCCGCGCCCGACGACCCGCGCGTGGCGGAGGCGGCGCAGGCGCTCGCCGACTGTCTGCCGGACGAGGTGGTGGCGCAGCTCGGTAGGGAGGGCCTGCCGCAGGGCCGGCTCACCGAGGTGTTCTTCGGGGACTTCTCGCCCGCCCAGGCCGCGGCCGTCCATCACGCTCTGCTCCTGGTCCAGGAGCGGGCCCGATGACGGGCCGTCGGCCGGCCGGCGCAGCGCCACGTGCCGCCGGAAGGACCCCCGGGAGCCGTGGCCTCGCCACCCGGCTGCTGCGCGGCGTCGCGTACGCCTCGCTCCCCGCCGAAGTCGTGATCGTCGTCTGTCTCGTCGCCGGTGTACGGATCGCTCCGCTCGCCCTGGTCGCCGCCGAGGCCGCCGCTCTGCTTCTGCTGGTCGCCGGACTCGTGGCGTACGGACGGCTCCGTCGCCTCGGGTTCTCCGCCCGGGAGGCCCTCGGCGAACTCGTGCCCGAGCCGGTGCTGCGGCTCATCGGGCACGAGCTGCGGCTCCTGGCGAGCCTCGCGCTGTGGGTCGCCCGGCGCCGCAGCGGCGTACGCCCCGGCGACCAGGTGTTCCCGCACGCCCGCGACCAGGCCGCCCTCATGTACGGATTCGCGTTCGTCTGCCTCGTCGAGACCGTCGGGATGTCGTACCTGCTGGCCGACTGGCCCGTGGTCCACGCGATCGTGCTGGTCCTCGACGTGTACTCGGGGATTCTGTTCGTCCTCGGGGTGCACGCCGCCTCCGTGACCCGGCCGCACATCCTCGCCCCCGACGCGCTCCGTCTGCGGAGGGCCGCCCACATCGACCTCCGCATCCCGCTGGAGAAGATCGCCGCCGTCCGGTACGAACTGCTCTTCACCCACGAGAAGAAGGACGGGGAGCTGAACCTGCCCGTCGCCTCCCAGACCTCCGTCACCGTCGAGCTGACGGAGCCCGTCGACGCGCCCCGGTTCCTCGGCGGGCCCCGGCCCGTCCACACCCTCCGCTTCCACGCGGACGACGCCCGCGCGCTGCACCGGGCTCTGAGGCAGGCCGTCGTGGAGGTCTGACTCACTCCGGTACGTGATCGAAGAGGACCTTGTCCCTGCCGGGGTCCGCCGGGTCCGCCTTCTTCAGCTTCACCCGCACCGGCTTCCCCTGCTCCATTGCCTGCCGGCTCTTCACGGTGCCCACCACGGCCGGGTCCTTCAGATGCACGACACCCCGCTTGTTCGCGGTGTCCTTGATGTCGATCACGAACCCGTCGAAGACCTGGCCGATCCGGTTCTTCAGGAGCGCCGCCTCGACGACGTCCATGCTCTCCCTGTCCGCCTCCTTGCCACGTCCTCTGTCCATGTCGGCCGGCAGCGCCGTCAGCGCGTCCTTCACCCACGCGGGTGGCTCCTGGCCCGCGACGGCCGCCAGACAGAGCTCGCCCACATAGCGGTCGACCAGGCGGCGCAGGGGCGCGGTGCAGTGGGTGTACTCGTCGGCGATCGCGGCATGGACCACGGAGTCCGGAAGGTGGCCGTCCGCGAAGTCGATGTAGGCGGACTTCTGGAACAGGCCGGTGGCGTCCAGCAGGAACGCGGCGTGCTGGGGGTTGTTCGCCGGGTCGAGCGAGCGGATGAGCTCCGCGTACGAGACGTGGTGCGGCCACGCGATCTCCAGCGCCTGCGCGGAGTGGCGCAGCTTCTCGACGCCGTCCGGGGTGGTGCCGAGGGTGCGCAGGATCCCCGTGCCCTCGGCGATCATCAGATCGGCCGCGGCCATGCCGGTGAGCAGGGAGATCTGCTCGTTCCAGCCGTCGACGGCGCGCGGGGCGCGGTAGACGAGGGTGTACGAGTCGCCGTTCTCGACGACCTCCTGCTCGGGGAGGTCGAGGGAGACTCCGCCGCGCTTGACCTCCAGGGCCTCGCGGAGCATGCCCACGGTCTTGAGCAGGGCGAGCGGTTCCCCCGCCGTGCCCGTCTCGATCAGCTGCTGGGCGCCGGCGTAGTCGAGCCTGAGATGGCTGCGGACACGCGCGCGGCGTACGTCGACGGCGACCTGGCGGCCATCGGCGTCCAGGTCGAGGCGCCAGAGCAGGGCGGGCACGGTCTGGTCGGGCAGCAGACTGGCGGCGCCCTCGGAGAGGACCGAAGGGTGCAGCGGGATCTTCTCGTCGGGGAAGTAGAGGGTCTCGACGCGCTTGTGGGCCTCCTTGTCGACGGCGCCACCGGGGGTGACGAACGCGGCGACATCGGCGATGGCGTAGTGGACGCGGTAGCCGCCGCCCGGCCGCCGGGCGATGTGCATGGCCTGGTCGAGGTCGCGGGAGCCCGGCGGGTCGATGGTGAAGAGAGGAATGTCGGTGGCGTCGTGATCCGGCAGCCGCGGGGACGCCGCGGCCGCCTCCGCCTCGGCGAGGACCGCCGGCGGGAAGCCTGCCGGGACCTGCATCCGGGTTCTCAGTGCGCGCAGCGCGGCCCGTAGGTCCTCGGCTGCGCCGGTCACGTGAATGTGGCGGCGTGGCATGGACCGAGCGTATGGCGGGGGACCCTGCCCGGCACTTTGTAGGCTGAACGTTCTGGGGCCGCACCCCCAGCCCCGTACGTACGAAGGAGAACCACCGTGCTCGTGCTGTTGCCGCCGTCGGAGGGTAAGGCCGCTTCGGGGCGTGGGGCGCCGCTCAAGCCGGAGTCCCTGTCGCTGCCGGGCCTGGCCGAGGCGCGGGCGGCCGTCCTCGACGAGCTGGTCGAGCTGTGCGTCGCCGACGAGGAGAAGGCGCGCGAGGTGCTCGGGCTGAGCGAGGGGCTGCGCGGCGAGATCGCCAAGAACACGGAGCTGCGGACGGCGGGGGCTCGTCCGGCCGGCGAGATCTACACGGGGGTGCTGTACGACGCGCTGGGGCTGGCCACGCTGGACGCGGCGGCGCGGAAGCGGGCGCGGGCCTCGCTCCTGGTGTTCTCGGGGCTGTGGGGCGCGGTGCGCGTGGACGACCGGATTCCGTCGTACCGCTGCTCCATGGGCGTGAAGCTGCCGGGGCTCGGGGCACTGGGTGCGCACTGGCGGGGTGCGATGGCGAGCGTGCTGCCGGAGGCGGCGGGCGACGGACTGGTTCTGGACCTGCGGTCCTCTGCGTACACCTCGGCGTGGAAGCCGAAGGGCGAGGTGGCGGCGCGGACGGCGACGGTGCGGGTGCTGCACGCGCCGACCCGCAAGGTGGTCAGCCACTTCAACAAGGCGACGAAGGGGCGGATCGTGCGCAGCCTTCTCAAGGCGGGTGCGGCGCCGAAGGACCCGGTGGAGCTGGTGGAGGCGCTGCGGGACCTGAAGTACGTGGTGGAGGAGGGGAAGGCGGGGGCCCTCGACGTCCTGGTGGAGGAGATCCACTAGGCGTGCCCGCACGAACCCGGAGTGGGGTGCCCGGGCGCATGTGACGTCGCGGGCCGATCGGTCGGCGAACGCCCGACAGACCTCGCGCGTTGCACTGTGCGCAACGCCCGTTGCGTGTGTTGTCGCACCCGGGCAGGATGGGGCCATGACCTCCGCGCTGCCCTCCGTCCTCGACCTCGCCCCCGTCGTCCCGGTCGTCGTCATCGAGGACGCCGCCGACGCCGTACCTCTCGCCCGCGCCCTCGTCGCGGGCGGACTGCCCGCGATCGAGGTGACCCTGCGGACCCCGGCGGCGCTCGACGCCATTCGCGCGATCGCCGCCGAGGTCCCCGACGCGGTCGTCGGCGCCGGCACCGTCATCTCGGCGGCCGGCGTCGCGGACGCGGTCGCGGCCGGTTCACGCTTCCTGGTGAGCCCCGGCTGGACGGAGAGCCTGCTGGACGCCATGGTCTCCTCGGGCGTGCCGTTCCTGCCGGGTGTCTCCACCACCTCCGAGGTCGTGGCGCTCCTGGAGCGCGGGGTGCGCGAGATGAAGTTCTTCCCCGCCGAGGCGGCGGGCGGCGTCCCGTATTTGAAGTCGCTCTCCGGCCCGCTCCCCCAGGCCCGGTTCTGCCCGACCGGCGGCGTCTCCCTCGGCTCCGCCCCCGCCTACCTCGCGCTGCCGAACGTCGGCTGCGTCGGCGGCACATGGATGCTGCCCGCCGACGCCCTCGCGGCCCGCGACTGGGCGCGGGTCGAATCGCTGGCGCGCGAGGCGGCGGAGCTGCGAGCGCGCTGAGAGGCGCCGGCGCGCGCTCGCCGACCGACCGTCAGGAGAGCGTCAGGCCGACGTGGTCGGTCACGGGGCGGTACCCGAGCCGCTGGTACAACGCGTTGCTGGTGGGATTGGCGAGGTCCGTGAAGAGCAGGACCTGCTCCGCGCCCGCGTCCAGGGCGGCCCGGCTGACCGCACCGGTGACGGCTCCCGCGTAGCCGCGGCCGCGGAGCTCGGCCGGTGTGTACACCGGCGAGACCCGGGCCTGGCCCGCGACGATCGGCGAGATGCTCGCCATCGACACCGGCCCCTCGGCGGTCTCCCAGAGGTGGAGGCGGCCGTCGGCGACACGGGGCTCGATGTTCGGGGTGTAGTCCACGTCGCCGTCCTCCCCGATGTCCCGGGCGAAGTCACTCATCCACGACACCGCGAGCGGAATGTCGGCGGCGACCGCCGGCCGCGACCGTCCCGGCGGCGCGGGGTCCGGCGGGGTGAGCGTGCCGAGCCGGTAGAGCCGCATCCGGCGCGTGGTCGTCCACGCGCGGTTCTCGCCGCACAACTCCCGGACGAAGGCCTCCGTCGTCTCCTCCTCGCCACGCACGCCGGTCACTTCGGCCGCGTCCGGCAGTACATGGACGAGGGCGCGGGCCGCCTCCACGGGCATCGGTCCGAGCGCCGGCTCGTGCGGCAGCGTGAACAGGAACGCGCCGGTGACCCGGCCGTCCGGCTCGCTCCACCAGCCGTACCGCGCGGACTCGACGGGCCGCCGCCGGGCTCCCTCGCTGAGGGTGAGCAGCACGGTGTTCCGCGCGGGATCGGCGGCGAAGTGCTCGTGGGCCGCCGCGCGGAAGGCGTCGACGTCCTCGGTGATGTGCCAGCTCATGGCGTCGATGGTGCTACGGAACGCGGGAAGGGGCCACGGATTTCCGTGACCCCTTCCCTCTGCTTCCGTCGCGGATCACCTCAGGTGCGAGGTGTCGTTCAGGAGCCGTACGGAGGCGTTGCCGTCCGCGTAGTACGCGACCGCCGACAGCGAGGCCGCCGAGAGCTCCATCCGGAACAGCGACTCGGGCGGGGCTCCGAGGGCCAGCCGCACGAGCGTCTTGATGGGCGTGACGTGCGTGACGAGGAGGACCGTACGGCCTGCGTACGCGGCGGTCAGCCGGTCCCGGGTCGCGGAGACGCGGCGCGCGACGGTCGCGAAGCTCTCGCCGCCACCGGTCGGGGCGGCCTTGGGCGAGGCGAGCCAGGCGTCGAGGTCGTCGCCGTGACGCTCCCGCACCTCGGCGAAGGTCAGCCCCTCCCAGGCACCGAAGTCGGTCTCGCGCAGCCCGTCCTCGATGCGCACATCGAGGCCCAGGCGGGCGGCGACGGTCTCCGCGGTCCGGCGGCAGCGCTTGAGCGGGGAGCTGACGATCTCCTGGATCGTCCCGCGCGCGGCGAGCGCGGCGGCGACGGCCTCGGCCTGCCGCATCCCGGCGGCGGACAGTTCGGGGTCGGTGCCCCCGCTCCCCGAGAACCGCTTCTCGGGTGTGAGCGCGGTCTCCCCGTGCCGGAGCAGCACGAAGGTGGCGGGAGCCCCCATGTCGGGCGCACCCCAACCGGGCGCGGCGGCACCGCCGGTGCGGGCTGCGCCCTCGGCACCGGACACGGCAGGCTTGGGCTCGTGGCCGAGGACACCCGCCTCGGCCTCGAAGTCGCCGCTCTCCGCGGACTCACGCTCGGCCGTGGCGGCCGCCGCCAGCGAGGCGCGTGCCTGGGCCGCGATGGTCTCGTCGGCGGCGAAGAGGCCGTCGTCGGCCGGGACACCCGCGTCCGCACGCGTACCGGCACCGGAGCCCGTACGCGCACCGGAGGCCGCACCCGTACCCGCGAGTGCTGCCCGCGCGCGGGCCGCGCCCGCCGTCGCGTCGCCGGGAGGGCCCGAGGGCGCCGTCGCCGCGCCGCGCGCCGCGTTGCGCGCCGCCGACGACTCCAGGGCGGCCGAGGAGGCCGAAGGCTCCCACTGCTTGCCCCGCTTGCCCGCGTCCATCGCCTCGTTGGCGAGGCGGTCGGCGTGCTTGTTCTTCTCGCGCGGGATCCACTCGTAGCGGACCTGGCGCGCGGGGAAGACCCGTGCCGCCTCCGCCGCCAGCGGCTTCATGTCCGGGTGCTTGATCTTCCAGCGGCCGGACATCTGCTCGACGACCAGCTTGGAGTCCATCCGGACGTGCACCTTGGCGTCCGGGAACAGCTCACGCGCCGCCTTCAGACCGGCCACCAGGCCCTTGTACTCGGCGACGTTGTTCGTCGCGACGCCGATGTACTCGGCCCGCTCCGCGAGCGTCTCGCCGGTCACCGGGTCCAGGACCACGGCCCCGTACCCGGCCGGCCCCGGGTTCCCCCGGGAGCCTCCGTCGGCCTCGACGACGACTTCCGTGATGGCCGTCATTACAGGCCGGACTCCGACGTGCGAACCAGGATCCGACGGCAGTTCTCGCACCGCACCACCGTGTCCGCGGCGGCCGCCCGGACGTCATTGAGCTCGGTGATGTTCAGCTCGATGTGGCAGCCCTCGCACTTGCGCTGGTACAGCCGCGCCGCGCCGACACCGCCCTGCTGCTCGCGCAGCTTCTCGTAGAGCTTCAGCAGGTCGGCCGGGACGGAGCCGGCCACCAGCTCGCGCTCCTTGCCGACGGACGCCGCCTCGCCGTCCAGCTCGGCCTGCGCCGCGTCACGGCGGGCGGTCGCGTCGTCGGCCTTGGCCTGGACGGCGGAGGCCCGCTCGGTCAGCTCGGCGACCCGCTCGGTCGCGGACTCACGGCGCTCCATGACCTCGAGGACGATGTCCTCCAGGTCGCCCTGGCGCTTGGCGAGCGAGGTGATCTCGCGCTGGAGGCTCTCCAGGTCCTTCGGGGAGGAGACGGCGCCGGAGTCCAGGCGCTGCTGGTCCCGGACGGCACGCTGGCGCACCTGGTCGACGTCCTGCTCGGCCTTGGTCTGCTCGCGGGCGCAGTCGCTCTCCTCGGTCTGCGCGGCGACGAGCAGGTCGCGCAGCTGCGTGAGGTCCTTGTTCAGCGACTCGATCTCGGCGTGCTCGGGCAGGGACTTGCGCTTGTGGGCGAGCTGCTGGAGACGGACGTCCAGGGCCTGGACGTCGAGGAGTCGGATCTGGTCGGCGGGCGCGGCGTTCAGTTGGGGGCTCCAGGGGAGTTGTGATGGGAGGACCAGGGGTCGGTGACCGTCTTCGAGACGTGGACGCGCAGGTCCCAGCCGTGGCGGTCGGAGATCTCGTCGAGCTGGGCGGCGGCCTGCTCGCACCAGGGCCATTCGGTGGCCCAGTGGGCGGCGTCGACCAGGCCGATCGGCCCGGTCGACGTGAGTGCGGCCTGGGTGGCTTCGGAGACCGGGTGGTGGCGCAGGTCCGCGGTGAGGAAGGCGTCGACTCCGGCGGCCCGTACGGCGCCGAAGAGGCTGTCGCCGGAGCCGCCGCTGACCGCGACCCGGCGGACGGTCATGCCCGGGTCTCCGGCGACCCGGATCCCCTGCGCGGTGGCGGGCAGCCGCTTCGCGGCGCGGGCCGCGAACTCGGCCAGCGTCTCGGGGTGGTCCAGCTCGCAGATCCGGCCGAGGTTGGTCTCGGGGACCAGGGGGCCGGTGATCCGCAGGTCCAGGGCGCCGGCGAGGGCGTCGGACACCCCGGGGTCGGCGGTGTCGGCGTTGGTGTGCGCGACGTGCAGGGCGATGTCGTGCTTGATCAGCGTGTGCACGACGCGGCCCTTGAAGTGGGAGGCCGCGACCGTCGTCGTGCCGCGCAGATAGAGCGGGTGGTGGGTGACGATCAGGTCGGCGCCGAGCGCGATCGCCTCGTCGGCGATCTCCTGGACGGGGTCCACGGCGAACAGGACGCGGCCGACCTCGGCGTCGGGGTCGCCGCAGACCGTGCCGACGGCGTCCCACTCCTCGGCCCGCTCGGGCGGCCAGAGGGCGTCGAGCGCGGCGATGACTTCAGACAGACGGGGCACGGGGGAAAGGCTACCTGGCCGCCCTGCGCGCCTGAACCGGCGCGGCTTTCGCGGAGGTGGCCGGGCGCCGTCGGGGTTGCTCCATCGATGGTCTCGGGTGACCGTGGCCGAGCGGAGCCCTGGCGCCGCCGGTCGGCGCCAGGGGCTTCGCCGCCTACTTCACGAGGTCGGCGCGCAGGTCGTCGAGGACGCTGTCGGCCGCCGTCACGCCGAGGCCGAGGTACCAGGTCTCGTCCGGGACGTCCTTGGCCCGGTCGGCCTTGACCGCCGTGAGGTTCTTCCACAGCGGGTTGGCCTGGGCGGTGTCGCGCTTGGTGGCCTTCGGGTCGCCGTAGACGCCGGTGAAGATCCAGTCGGCGTCGGCCTGGTCGATCTTCTCGGGGCTGATCTCGGCGGCGAGGTCGTCGATCTGCTGGTTCTTGGGCCGGGGCAGGCCCGTGTCCTCGAGGATCGTGCCGATGAAGGACGCCTTGGCGTAGAGGCGGATCTTGCCCGGGAGGTAGCGGACCATGGAGATGGTCGGCTTGTTCGGGCCGATGTCCGCGCCCAGCTGCTTCGCCTTGGTCTCGTAGGCGGCGAGCTTCGTCCTGGCGTCGGCGGTCCTGTCCAGGGCCGCGGCGTTGAGGAGGTAGTTCTCCTTCCAGGTGAAGCCGGGGCGGATGGAGAAGACGGTGGGCGCGATCTTCGAGAGCTCGTCGTACTTGTCCGCGGCGCGCAGCTGGCTGCCGAGGATCAGATCGGGCTCCAGGTTGGCGATCGCCTCGAGGTTGAGGTTGTTGATGGTGCCGACGGACTTGGGGCTGCCGGCGTCCTTCTTCAGATACGTGGGGATGCCATCGTCTCCCTCGGCGGGGGCGTAGCCGACCGGCTGGATTCCGAGCGAGACGACGTTGTCGAGTTCGCCGACGTCGAGGACGACGACCCGCTTGGGGGCGGACTTGATCTCGGTCGTGCCGAGCGCGTGGGTGAGGGTGCGGGGGAACTGGCCGGCCTTGGCGTCCGTACCCATGGCCGCTGTCTTGGCCGCCGCGTCACCGAAGTCCTTGCCGCCCGTGGCGACGTCCTTCTTGGCGGCGCCTTCCTTCTTTTCCGAGGTGGCGCCCGGTGCGCCGTCGCCGCTTCCGCATGCCGCGAGGGAGAGCGCGGCGGCGAGGGCGACGGCTGCGGCGGTGCCGCGGCGGCGGAGTGACATGAGGGGTTCTCCTGTACGGGTACGAGGACGGCGGCTAGGGATCGGTCACGGAACGGGTCCCCTACCCGGCCTCGCGCCCGGAGTCCCAGACTCCACTTAGGGTCGCCTTACCTTAAGCCCCACCGCTCTCGCCAGCACAGCCACCCCCCTCCCCTCAGCAGAATCGATTCACGGCCACCCTTATGTGTGAAGTGACCGGGCTCGTGTTGTTCGGCAGGAAGTGCGAAAACTAGCTTCGGTGGCCGGAGGTGACGAGACGATGACAGTCTGTGCCATCGAGACGGCGGCGGGGGGCGGCGGCGCCGTGTGGCCCTCGCGGTTCACGATCACGGCGAACGGGGCGTACGCGGCACGGCTCGCCGGTACCGGCGACGCCCTGTACGCGGAGCGCTGGACGCTGGACGGGCCGGAGCCGTACGCCGTGCCCCTTCCGCTCGACCAGCCCGAGGAGCGCCACACGCAGCTTCTGCCCCTGGCGGACGGACGGGTGCTGACCGGACGCCGGGTGGACGGCGACCGCCACACGTTCTCGCTGCTGTACCCGACGGGACCGGGGACGGGAGAACTGTCCCTGGGGTCCGTCGAGTCCGCGGACCTCACCCTGCTGCCGCCCTCGCCCGACGGCATCTGCGCGTACGCGATGTGCGTCGGGGCGGACACCACCACGATCTGGCTGGTGGCGGGCGGGGCGTTCGGACCCGAGCAGGTCGCCGAGGTCAAGGGCCGCTGCACGGGCGGGGTCTGGCTCGACCGTACGGGACGGATGCTCGCCCTCGACCGGCGGCTGGGCGACGGCCCGGTCAAGGCGGTGGCGGTCGACCTGGAGCGGAGCGGGGAGGCGACGCCGCTGCTCCAGCTCACCGAGGAGAGCGACGACCGGCTGCTGATGGCCGACCCGGACAGCGGGCTGCTGCTGATCCGCTCGGACGCTCCGTCACCGGGGCACGAGCGACTGGGGTGGGGCGTCCTCGGCAGTCTGCTGCCGATTCGTTTCCCCGAGTGCCTGCGGCTGGACGACGCGGCGGTCACCCCGTTCGCGGTGCAGCCGGGGCAGGTGCTGCTGCCGGAGACCTGCTCGGTCGCGCTGCGGATCGACGCGGCGGCGGGAAGCTGGGTCGGAATGTGGCGCCCGTCGGATCGCCGGATGCACCAGCTGGCGGTCCCGGCGGGGTGGCTGGCCGGGTCGGGGCTCTGGACCGCGGAGGGCGTGCTGCGGCTTCCGTACGCGACGGAGGAGGCGCCCTGCGGACTCGCCGGCCTGGAGGTCCCGCCCGACCCGGAACCGGCACGGGTCGAGGTCACCGTGGAGCCGCGGGTCTGCCGCCCGGTCCCGCTCCAGCAGGCACCGCTCGCCGACCGCAAAGCCGCTGACTAGACTCACGCCCGCACGACAACAGCAATCACTACGGGGTGAGTTCCACCATGTCGGAAGCACGTACGGACGGGACGGAGCCGAACGGCTCCGGAAAGCATCGCGGCGAGGCGGCGCCGTCGGAGGATTCCACCTCCTCCCCCCACGGCCGCCACCGCCGCGACGCCGACCAGTAGCGACGGCACGGCGCCCGCTTCGGGGACGACCTCCCCGTCCGGCCCCGCCGCCGCCACGGCAGACACGAACGGCCCCGGGGCATCCCCGGGGCCGTTCCCGTTCCCGAAACGCTCGACGGCACGAGGCCGCCGGTCAGCCCTTCTTCAGACCCAGGACCTCCGCCGCCGCGAACGTCTCGCCCGGCGGGCGGCCCGCGTAGTGCGGGGACAGCAGTCCGTCCAGCTCCTCGTACGTGAAGGCGTCCTTCGACGTGTCGAACTTGGCCGACACCCTCGGGCGGTCCACGATCGCGACCATCCCGCCGTGGACCACCAGCAGCTGGCCGTTGACCGACGCCGCCGCCGGCGAGGCCAGATAGCCGACCAGCGGGGCCACATGCTCCGGTGCCAGCGCGTCCAGCTCCCCCGCCGCCGGCTCCGCGAAGCCCGCGAAGACGTCCTCCGTCATACGGGTGCGCGCCCGCGGGCAGATCGCGTTCGCCGTGACGCCGTACTTGGCCAGCGCCAACGCCGTCGACGTCGTGAGACCCACGATCCCGCCCTTGGCCGCCGCGTAGTTCGGCTGCCCGGCGGAGCCCGCGAGGAAGGCCTCGGACGAGGTGTTGACGATCCGGCCGTACACCCCGGACTCCCCCGCCTTCGCCCTCCCGCGCCAGTGCACCGCCGCGAAGTGCGTGGTGTTGAAGTGCCCCTTGAGGTGGACCCGGATCACCGAGTCCCACTCCTCCTCGCTCATCGAGAAGACCATCCGGTCCCGCAGAATGCCCGCGTTGTTGACCAGGACGTCCAGCTTGCCGAACTCGCCGACCGCCAGGTCGACAAGGCCCCGCGCGGTCTCGAAGTCGGCGACGTCGCCCAGGTGCGCCACCGCCCGGCCGCCCGCCGCGCGGATCTCCGCCGCGACCTCCTCGGCGGGCGCGGCCGACGCCGCGCCGGAGCCGTCCCGCCCCGCCTGCCCGTAGTCGTTGACGACGACGGACGCGCCCAGCCGGGCGAGTTCCAGCGCCTCGGCCCGGCCGAGACCCCGGCCGGCGCCCGTGACGATCGCGGACAGACCCTCAAGGGGGAGTGACATGTGTCGTGGTCCTCTCAGATCTCGATGCAGGTACGCAGCGCGACACCCGTACGCATCTGCTCGATCGCCTCGTTGATCCCGGAGAGCGGGACCCGGTGGGTGATCAGGGACTCCAGGTCGATCCGGCCCGCCCGCCAGAGCGCGATGGCCCGCTCGTACGAGTGCAGCACGTCACCGCCCCCGTACATCGACGGCAGGATCTTCTTCTCGTCGAAGAACAGCTCGAACATGTTGAGCTGCAGGAAGTCGTCGAGCGCGCCCGCGCCGACCACGCAGAGCGTGCCGCCGCGCCGGGTCGTCTCGTACGCGGTGCGGGCGGTGGCGGACTTGCCGACGACCTCGAAGACGTAGTCGAAGCCCTCGCCCGCGGTGATCCGCTGCTTGGCGTCGGCGAGCGCGTCGGGCGCGACGGCCTCCGTCGCGCCGAAGCGCAGGGCCGCCTCGCGCCGGGACTCGACCGGGTCGACGGCGACGATCTGGGCGGCCCCCTGGAGCTTGGCCCCCTGGATCGCCGAGATGCCGACGCCCCCGCAGCCGATGACGGCGACCGAGGAACCGGCCTGCACCCGCGCCGTGTTGATGGCCGCGCCGAGCCCGGTGGTGACGCCGCAGCCGATGAGGGCGGCGATGTCGAAGGGCACGTCGTCGGGGATCGGCACGGCGCAGCCGGCGTCGACGACGACCTCCTCGGTGAACGTGCCGGTCCCCGCGAATCCGAAGACCTCCCCTCCGGGCCTGCGGAAGTTGGGGGTGCCGGCGTTCATGAATCCGGCCAGACACAGCTGCGTCTGGCCGCGCTTGCAGGCAGGACAGACCCCACAGGCGGGCAGCCAGCACAGCAGCACCCGCTGCCCTTCGCTCAGCCCGGTGACGCCGTCGCCGACGTCGAGGATCTCGCCCGCGCCCTCGTGGCCGGGGATGAACGGCGCGGGCTGCGGGAGCACGCCGCTCATGGCGGAGACGTCGGAGTGGCACAGTCCGGTCGCCCTGACCCGGATCCTCACCTTGCCGGGGCCGAAGCCCACCGCCTCGACGTCGTCGAGGACCTCCAGTTTGTCCTGGCCGATCTCGTGCAGTACGGCTGCGCGCATGGTGCGGGCTCCAATCACGAATACTCGACGAGGGTGTCGGCGAGCACCGGAGCGTCGTCGCGCTCGACCGCGGTGACCGACACCTGGACGCGGCCGGGCTCGGGAGAGTCCTGCCAGATCCTGATACGCAGGGTCTCGCCGGGGAAGACGATCCCGGCGAAACGGGTGCGGTAGGACCGGACACGGGCGACGTCTCCGCCGAGCACCGTGTCCACCACCGCCTTGAGGGTCATGCCGTACGTGCAGAGTCCGTGGAGGATCGGCCGGTCGAAGCCGGCGAGCTCGGCGAACTCGGGGTCGGCGTGGAGCGGGTTCCAGTCGCCGGAGAGCCGGTAGAGCAGGGCCTGGTCCGGGCGGATGGCCCGCTCGACGGTCTTGTCGGGCTCGCGGCCGGGGAGTTCGAGGCGCTCGGAGGGCCCTCGGTCGCCGCCCCAGCCGCCCTCTCCCCGTACGAAGATCTGGGCGTCGCTGGTCCAGAGCGGGCCGTCGTCGTCGGCGACCTCGGAGCGCAGGACGAGGACGGCGGCCTTGCCCTTGTCGTGAACGGCGGCGACGCGCGAGGTGGTGACGGCCCTGCCCTTGACGGGGATGGGCCGGTGGAGGGTGATCGTCTGGCCGCCATGCAGGACCGCGGCGAGGTTGATGTCGATGCCGGGCGCGGAGAGCCCGCCGACGACTCCCATGCCGGCGCCGGCGACGGTGGCGAAGCTGGGCAGGACGTGCAGCCGGGACTCGAGGGTGTAGCGGAGCCCGTCGGGGTCCGTGGCGGGGACGCCGGCACCGAGTCCGAGGTGGTAGAGCTGGATGTCCTTGTGGTCCCAGGCGATCTCGGCGCTGCGGGGCTCGGCGGCCACGGCCTTGGCGGCGTCAATGGGCATCGGGATGCTGCTCCTTGGAGATCCCGGAGGATCCGTGAAGAGGGAAGACCTCGGTGCGACCGTCCGCACCGTCGGCCGCACCGAGGCCGTGCGGGACCGCCCCGTACACGCCCGTTCTAGAACGCGTTCTAGGTCGGTAGATCCTCATGTATAGCCGAGCGGGGGTGAGTTGAGAACCCCCTGACACTCATGGCTGACGGTACGTCAGCTACCGCTCCGACGCGAGGGGCAGGACATTTGTCCCCATGAGGTCCGTACATTCGCTCCTGCCGCCGGACGGGCCCGGGTCCGTAGCTTCGATGACATGACGAACGATCCCGCGACGGTGTTAGGGAGTGGACATGGGGGACATCCGGCGGCGGTGGACCGTGACGGCACGAGCACGGTCGGATCGGGGACCGAACGGGCTCAGCCTGCTGCCGTGGCTGCTGATGGGAATGGGCGCGCTCTCCCACCTCATTCAGGGTGACGCGCCGAACCCGGTGATCGGCGGTCTCGGTCTGTTCACCTTCAACACGCTCTACATCGCGATCGTGGTCAGGGCCTTCTCCCCGTGCCACCGGGAGACCCCGCTCACCTGGGGACTTCTCACCGCCCTTGCCGCACTCACCTTCGCGCTGGCCATCGGCTACGGAAGGGAGTGGCTGCTCCTCTTCCCCCTCCTGGGACTCGCGGTGGGGGCGGTGGTGCGACGGAGGAAGCGGCTGGGGAGGATCACCGTCCCGCTGGTCCTGGCGGTCGGGGTGGTGACGTTCTGGCGGGACGGCTGGAACTCCTTCGGCGTGGTGTACGGCACGTTCATCTCGGTCATGGTGACGGCGGCGATCCTCGCCCTGGACGAGACGGTCCGGCAGCTGCGGGCGACCCGGGAGGAGCTGGCCCGGACGGCCGTCGAGAAGGAACGGCTGCGGTTCTCCCGGGATCTGCACGACCTGCTCGGGCACACCCTGTCGGTCGTCGTCGTGAAGTCGGAGGCCGCCCGCCGGCTCGCCCCGCACGACATCGACGCCGCGCTCGCGCAGGTCGCCGACATCGAGTCCGTCGGCCGTCAGGCCCTCACGGAGATCCGGGAGGCCGTCACGGGCTACCGCGAGGGCAGCCTGGCCACCGAGCTGGACCGGGCCCGCGACGCCCTGTCCTCGGGTGGGATAGAGCCGGTGGTCCGCCAGTCCGGCCCTCCCCTGGAGCCCCGGACGGAGGCGCTGCTGAGCTGGGTCGTACGGGAGTCGGCCACGAACACCCTCCGGCACAGCGGGGCGACCCGCTGCGAGATCAAGGTCGGTGGTACCCCGGAACGGGTCCGGCTGACCGTCACCGACAACGGCCGCGGTGGTGACGCCGCCACCGCGGGCAGCGGTCTGAAGGGCCTGCGCGAGCGGGTCGCGGCCGCGGGCGGCACGCTTGACTCGGGACCCGCCCCGCGCGGAGGGTTCCGGGTCACCGCGGAACTCCCCGTGGAGACCCAGGCGTCGCAGGAGTGGGAGACCACGGGATGATCAGAGTTCTGCTCGCCGAGGACCAAGGGATGATGCGGGGCGCGCTGGCGCTGTTGCTCGGGATGGAGCCCGACATCGAAGTCGTCGCCCAGGTGGGGCGGGGTGACGAGATCGTCGACGCGGCACTGAACAGCCGGCCAGAGGTGGCTCTCCTCGACATCGAACTTCCGGGCCGTTCCGGCCTCGACGCCGCCGCCGATCTCCGTGACGAGGTGCCCGACTGCCGGGTCCTCATCCTCACGACCTTCGGGCGCCCCGGCTATCTGCGCCGGGCGATGGAGGCCGGGGCGGCCGGCTTTCTGGTGAAGGACGGGCCGGTGGAGGAGCTGGCGGTGGCGATCCGCCAGGTCCTGCGGGGTGAGACGGTCATCGACCCGGCGCTCGCCGCAGCCGCTCTGAGCGCGGGCCCGAATCCACTGACCACACGCGAACGGGACGCTCTGGGCGCGTCCGTGGACGGTGCGACGATCGCCGACATCGCCACGACGCTGCATCTGTCCGAGTCGACCGTCCGGAACTACCTCTCGTCCGCGATCGGCAAGACCGGCACCCGCAACCGTATGGAGGCGGTACGGGCGGCCCGGCAGCAGGGCTGGCTCTGAGCCGTCGGTTCCTGGGCGGTCGACTCCTGGGCGATCGGCTCCTGGGCGGTCGGCTCCTGGGCGATCGCTTCCTGAGCCGTCGGTTCCTCAGCGGTCGGGCTCCGAGTCGTCAGGCCCTGGGCTCCGGCCGCGGCAGCCAGATCAGCATGAGGGCCGCCGCGGCGACCAGCACGCCCGTCGCCGTACGGAAGGCCAGGGCGTAGCCCTCGGTCAGCGCCTCGGGGGTCGTGGCGCCGCCGGTCCGTGCCACCGCGACGGTGGAGAGGACGGCCAGGCCCAGCGCGCCGCCCATCGTGCGGGAGGTGTTGACGAGGCCGGAGACGAGACCCGCGTCACCGGGGGCGGCGCTCGAGGTGGCGAGCGTGGCGAGGGGGGTGGTGAGCAGGCCCATGCCGAGCATCATCAGGATGCCGGGGCCCAGGATGACGGTGAGGAAGGTGTCGTCGGCGGTCATCGTCGACTGCCAGCCGAAGCCGGTCGCGGCGACGAGCGCGCCGATGACGGCGAGATTGCGGGCGCCTGCCGCCGGCATCAGACGCGGGGCCAGCTTGGAGCCGACGATGACGCTGACCGAGCTGGGCACCAGGGCGAGACCGGCCTGGAGCGGGGTGTAGCCGAGGACGTTCTGCGCGTACACCGTCATGAAGAACCACATGGCGAAGGAGGTCGAACCGCACACCAGGATCGCCACGTTGGCGGCCGCGACGGCGCGCGAGCGGAACACCTTCAGCGGCATCAACGGGGCTGCCGTGCGCGCCTCGACGGCGACGAAGACCCCGAGCAGCACCAGGCCACCGGACAGCGGCAGCAGCGTGGCCGGATCGCCCCAGCCGACTTCCTCCGTCTGCACGATGCCGTACGCGACGGCGGCGAGGCCTGCGGTGACGAGGACGGCGCCCGGCAGGTCCAGCCGTCGGCCGCCCCCGGTCCTGCTCTCGCTCAGCCACAGCATGGCGCCCACCAGGACCAGGACGCCGACCGGGACGTTGATCAGGAGCACCCAGCGCCAGGAGAGCAGGTCCACCAGCACACCGCCGACGAACCCGCCCGCCGCGCCACCGGCCGCGCCGACCGCCGTCCAGGTGCCGATGGCCCGGGTGCGCGCGGGCCCGACCGGTACGGCGGCGGTGACGATGGTGAGCGTCGCCGGCGCGAGCACCGCGGCGCCGAGACCTTGGGCCGCACGGGCCGCGATCAGTTGCCAGCCCTCCTGCGCGAGCCCGCCGGCGACGGAGGCGGCGGTGAAGAGCCCGAGACCGAGCAGGAACATCCGCTTCCGGCCGAAGAGATCGGCCGCCCTGCCGCCGAGCAGCATGAATCCGGCGAAGGCGATGGAGTAGGCGCTGAGGACCCACTGCAGTCCGGTGGCCGAGAGGCCGAGGTCGGTCCGCATCGACGGGAGCGCGACGTTCACCACCGACACGTCGAGCACCACCAGGAACTGGCCCGCGCACGCGGCGAGTACCACGAGCCAGGTGCGCGGGGCGGGGCGTAGGGAGGCGGGCTGCTCGGTGACTGACTCGGTGCGGACCATGCCTGTGATGGTCGCAGACGGCCCGTGCCCCGTACATCGGGATTCGGTCCTACGACCTCCGGAGCATGGTCACCACCGCCGCGCCGCCGAGCCCGATGTTGTGCGCGAGGCCGACGCGGGCGCCCTCGACCTGACGGGCGCCGGCCTCGCCCCGCAGCTGCCAGACCAGTTCGGCGGCCTGGGCCAGACCGGTGGCACCCAGCGGGTGGCCCTTCGAGATCAGCCCGCCCGAGGGGTTCACCACCCACCGCCCGCCGTACGTCGTCGCGCCCGACTCGACGAGCTTGCCGGACGCGCCCTCCTCGCACATGCCGAGGGCCTCGTAGGTCAGGAGCTCGTTGATGGAGAAGCAGTCGTGCAGTTCCACCACGTCCACGTCCTCGATGCCGAGGCCGGAGCGCTCGTACACCTGCCGGGCGGCGGCGCGGGACATCGGCCGGCCCACCGCGTCGATGCACGATCCCGAGTCGAAGGATTCCCCGGTGTCGGTCGTCATGGCCTGCGCCGCGATCTCGACGGCCTTGTCGTGCAGCCCGTGCTCGACGACGAACCGCTCCGAGACCACGACCGCCGCCGCGGAGCCGTCCGAGGTCGGCGAGCACTGCAGCTTGGTCAGCGGCCGGTGGATCGTCTTCGCCGCGAGGATCTCGTCGACCGAGTACACGTCCTGGAACTGGGCGTTGGGGTTGTTCGCCGAGTGCCGGTGGTTCTTGGCTCCGACGGCGGCGAGCTGGACCTCCGTCGTCCCGTACCGCTCCATGTGTTCCCGGGCCGCGTTCCCGAAGATCTGCGCGGTCGGCGGGGACACCTCGAAGCCGTGGGCGGCTGCCATGATCCCGTAGTGCCGGGCGACCGGCGAGGTCTTGAAGTCTCCTCCGTCGGATCCCCCGCCCAGCGCCCCCCGCGCCATCTTCTCGAAGCCGAGGGCGAGGACGCAGTCGGAGATCCCGCCCTCCACGAACTGCCGGGCCATCATCAGCGCCGTGGACGCCGTCGCGCAGTTGTTGTTGACGTTGTAGACGGGGACGCCGGTCAGGCCGAGTTCGTACGCGGCGCGCTGCCCGGCCGTCGACGCCTGGAAGCAGTAGCCGACGGGCACCTGCTCCACCTGCGCGTACGAGATCCCGGCGTCGGCGAGCGCCGCCGTCCCCGCCTCGCGCGCCATGTCCCAGTACTGCCAGTCGCGCGTCTCGGGCTTCTCGAACTTCGTCATCCCGACGCCGACGATGTACGCCTTCCCCATCTCCGGTTCCCCCTCAGTCTCTCGGCAGGCCGAGCAGGCGCTCGGCGACGACATTGAGCTGGACCTGCGTGGTGCCGCCCGCGATGGTCAGGCAGCGGGACATCAACAGGCCGTGGACGGCCCGCTCCCCCACGCCCTCCCGTACCGCTCCCTCGGGGCCGAGCAGTTCGAGCGTGAGCTCGGCGACCTTCTGCTGGTGGACGGTCTGGACGAGCTTGCGGACGGATGCTCCCGCGCCCGGTTCCAGCCCGGAGACCTGGAGCATCGTGGTCCGCAACCCGATGCAGGCGAGCGCGTGCGCCTCGGCGGCGAGCGCCCCGATCCGTACCCGTACGGTGCTGTCGGCGTCGGCCGCCCGGTCGATCAGCGCCTCCAGGCCGGAGTCGAAGGCGACCTGGTCGGCCATGTGGACGCGTTCGTTGCCGAGGGTGTTGCGGGCGACCTTCCAGCCGTCGTTCACCTCGCCGACGACGGCGTCGGCCGGCAGCAGGACGTCGTCGAAGTACACCTCGTTGAAGAGCGAGTCGCCGGTGATCTCCTTCAGCGGCCGGATGTCGATCCCCGGGGTGTTCTTCATGTCGACGAGGAAGTACGTGAGCCCCCGGTGTTTGGGGGCGTCGGGGTCGGTTCGGGCGAGCAGGATGCCGTGGTCGGCCCACTGGGCGGCGCTCGTCCACACCTTCTGCCCGTTGATCCGCCAGCGCCCGTCCTCGGTCCGTTCCGCCCTGGTGCGCAGGGAGGCGAGATCGGACCCGGCGCCGGGCTCGGAGAACAGCTGGCACCACAGCAGCTCGCCCCGCAGGGTCGGACCCAGGTGGCGCTCCCGCTGCTCCGCCGTGCCGTATGCGAGGAGGGAGGGGACGACCCAGGTCGCGATCCCGAGCCCGCTGAGCTCGACGCCGGCCGCGTCCAGCTCCCGCTGTACGGCGAGCTGCTGGAGCGGTCCCGCGCCCAGGCCGTAGGGCGGCGGCAGATGCGGGGCGGCATGGCCGGTGTCGGCGAGGGTGCGGCGGGCGGCGCCCGGGTCGAGGCCTGCGGCGGGGGCGATCGCCGCACGCGCCTCGGCGCGGAACGCGTCGGCCTCGGGCGGCAGTTCGAGCCGGAGTTCGCGCCGGGTGCCCTGGGCGGCGAGCCGGACGGCGTGTGCGCGGTGGGTGTCGCCGGGGCCGAGGAGCTGGCGTGCGACGAGGGCCCGGCGCAGGGAGAGATGGGCGTCGTGCTCCCAGGTGAAACCGATGCCACCGAGGATCTGGATGCAGTCCTTGGCGCAGTCGTAGGCGGCGTCGAGGGCGGTGGCGGCGGCGAGCGCGGCGGTCAGGGAGCGGGACGCGTCCTCGGTGGACCGGGCCGCGTCCCAGGTGAGGGCGCGGGCCTGCTCGACCCGTACGAGCATGTCGGCGCAGAGGTGCTTGACCCCCTGGAACTGCCCGATGGGCCGGCCGAACTGCTCGCGCACCTTGGCGTACTCCGCGGCCGTCTCCAGCGCCCGGGCGGCGTTCCCGCAGGCGTCGGCGGCGTACAGCACGGCCGCGAGATCCGTGACGAGGTCGGGGCCGACGTCCAGGATCCGGTGCGCGGGCACGAGTGCGCCGGCCGCGGTGACCTCGGCGGTGGGGCGCGTGGGGTCGGCGCTCCGGTGCGGGCGTACGGCGAGGGTGTCGGTGTCCACGGCGGCCCAGACCGTGCCGCCCGCGGTGCTCACGGCGAGGATCAGCACATCGGCCTGGGAGCCGCCGAGGACGGGCGGCGCGGCCCCGTCGAGGAGCAGCCCGCCCTCGGTCTCGACGGCGGTCAGTCCGCCGGGCGCGAGGGCGACGGCCCCGATGCGCTCCCCGGCGGTGAGTGCGGCGGCCAGCTCCCGCTGCCCGGCCCTGGCCAGGACCTCGCCGGCGAGGACGGAGGGCAGGTACGGCCCCGGGAGCAGCGCCCTCGCGGCCTCTTCGAGCACGACGGCCAGATCGACGAGATCGCCGCCTCCTCCCCCGTACTCCTCGGGCAGATGGATCCCGAGGAGCCCTTGGGCGGCGAGCCCGTCCCAGTGGGCGGGGCGTCCGGTGACGCTGTCCGCCGGCGCGTCGAGGAGCTTGCGCACATCCTCCGGCGGCACGGCCCTACCGAGCCAGCCGCGCACGGACCGGGCCAACTCCCGCTGCTCTTGCGTGATTCCGATGCCCATGCGCGGCAGACTAGAACACGTTCCATTCTGACGGAAGGTCAGATACCGAAGTGATGGGCGGCGCGACGCACCGACCCGCGCCGCCCGGAGCCCGCCCGGAGAAGGGCGCTGGTCAGATCCCGGTGAGGTGCTCGGGGCGGACCGGCGTCTTGTTGAGCTCCAGGCCCGTCGCGTTCCGGATCGCCGCGAGGACGGCCGGTGTCGCGGACAGGGTCGGGGCCTCCCCGATGCCACGCACTCCGTACGGCGCGTTGGGGTCGGCCAGCTCGAGGTAGTCGACCGGGATGGTCGGAGTGTCGAGGATGGTCGGGATCAGGTAGTCCGTGAAGGAGGGGTTGCGCACCTTCGCGGTCTTCGGGTCCACGATGATCTCCTCCATCACCGCGACACCCAGACCCTGGGTCGTGCCTCCCTGGATCTGGCCGACGACGGAGAGCGGGTTGAGCGCCTTGCCGACGTCCTGCGCAACGGCCAGCTCGACGACCTTGACCAGACCGAGTTCGGTATCCACCTCGACCACCGCGCGGTGCGCGGCGAACGAGTACTGGACATGGCCGTTGCCCTGGCCGGTGCGCAGGTCGAAGGCCTCGGTGGGGCGGTGCCGCCACTCCTCCTCGACCTCCACGGCCTCGTCTTCCAGGACGTCCACGAGGGTGGAGAGGACCTCGCCGCCGTCGGTGACGACCTTGCCGCCCTCCAGCAGCAGTTCGGCCGTGGCCCACGCCGGGTGGTACGAGCCGAACTTGCGCCGGCCGATCTCCAGAACCTTCTCCCGGACGAGCTCGCAGGTGTTCTTGATTGCGCCGCCGGTCATGTACGTCTGGCGGCCCGCGGACGTCGAACCGGCGGAGCCGACCTGGGTGTCGGCCGGGTGGATGGTCACCTGCGTGACACCCAGCTCGGTACGGACGATCTGCGCGTGGATGGTGACACCGCCCTGGCCGACCTCCGCCATGGCCGTGTGGACCATCGCGACGGGCTCGCCGTTGACGACCTCGATACGCACCTTGGCGGTCGAGTAGTCGTCGAAGCCCTCGGAGAAGCCGACGTTCTTGACGCCGACCGCGTAGCCGACGCCGCGGACGATGCCCTCGCCGTGCGTCGTGTTCGAGAGGCCGCCCGGCAACGCGCGGACGTCCGCGCCCTCACCGGCCACCTCCCACTGGCGCTCCGGCGGCATCGGGCGCGCCTTGACCCGGCGCAGCAGCTCGGCGACCGGGGCCGGCGAGTCCACGACCTGGCCGGTCGGCATGACCGTGCCCTGCTCCATCGCGTTCTTCTGCCGGAACTCCACCGGGTCCATGCCCAGCTTCGCGGCGAGCTTGTCCATCTGCGCCTCGTACGCGAAGCACGCCTGGACGGCGCCGAAGCCGCGCATCGCGCCGCAGGGCGGATTGTTCGTGTAGAGGCCGATCGCCTCGATCTCGACGTCGTCGATGACGTACGGGCCGACCGAGAGGGACGCCGCGTTGCCGACGACCGAGGCCGTGGACGACGCGTAGGCGCCGCCGTCGAGCACGATCCGGCACTTCATGTGCGTGATCTTGCCGTCCTTGGTGGCCCCGTGCTCGTACCAGAGCTTCGCCGGGTGACGGTGCACATGGCCGAAGAAGGACTCGAACCGGTTGTAGACGATCTTGACGGGCTTGCCGGTGCGCAGCGCGAGCAGGCAGGCGTGGATCTGCATCGAGATGTCCTCGCGACCACCGAACGCACCGCCCACACCGGCCATGGTCATCCGCACCTTCTCCTCGGGCAGACCGAGGACCGGAGCGATCTGGTACAGGTCCGAGTGCAGCCACTGGGTGGCGCAGTACAGGTCGACGCCGCCGTCCTCGGCGGGCACGGCGAGGCCCGACTCCGGACCGAGGAAGGCCTGGTCCTGCATCCCGAAGGTGTACTCGCCGGAGACGATGACGTCGGCCTTCTTGGCTGCCTCGTCCGCGTCGCCGCGGAAGATCGGCTGGCGGTGCACGATGTTCGGGTGCGGGACGTGACCGGCGTGATGGTCGTCGCGGCTCTCGTGCACGAGCACGGCGTCGGAAGCGAGCGCGGAGGCCTCGTCGGTGACGAGCGGCAGCTCCTTGTACTCGACCCTGATCTTCGCGGCGGCGCGGCGCGCGGTCTCCGGGTGGTCGGCGGCCACCAGGGCGACCGGCTCACCGTGGTGGCGGACCTTGCCGTGCGCCAGGACCGGGGTGTCCTTGAACTCCATGCCGTAGTACTTCATCTCGGCCGGCAGGTCGTCGTACGTCATCACCGCGTAGACGCCCGACATGGCCACGGCCTCGGAGGTGTCGATGGAGACGATCTCGGCGTGCGCGACCGTGGAGCGCAGGATCTGGCCCCACAGCATGTCCTCGTGCCACATGTCCGAGGAGTACGCGAACTCACCGGTGACCTTGAGGGTGCCGTCCGGGCGGAGCGTGGACTCGCCGATGCCGCCCTTGGTGTGGTTCTGGGTGACGTTCGTCGGCGTACCCGCCGGAGCGGTGCGCGTGTTCTGAGCCATGGTCAGACCGCCTCTCCCTGACGGGCGGCCGCGAGGCGGACCGCGTCGAGGATCTTCTCGTAGCCCGTGCAGCGGCAGAGGTTGCCGGAGAGGGCCTCGCGGATGTCCTGGTCGGACGGGTCGCTCTGACGCTCCAGGAGCTCGTCGGCGGCGACCAGCAGACCGGGGGTGCAGAAGCCGCACTGGACGGCGCCGGCGTCGATGAACGCCTGCTGGATCGGCGA
>NZ_JBHJTL010000063.1:0-47111 GCF_042264065.1 Streptomyces sp. NPDC056222
ATCATTGTGGGAAAGCCCCGCACCTTATGGTGCGGGGCTTTTCTGCGTTCAGGGCCAGTTGAGTGCCAGCTGTGGGCTCCCCAAGGGGAGCCCACACAGTCGTATTCAGAGGCGGCCGGCCGCCTTCAGTGCGAGGTACGCGTCTGCCAGTGCTGGTGCGAGGTTGTCAGGAGTGGCGTCCACGACCGTGACGCCGTGGCGACGGAGTTGGTCCGCCGTACGGTGGCGCTGAGCCTGGGCCTGGGTGGCGGCTGCGGCCTCGTAGACGCCGTCGATCGTGCCGCGGCTCGCCGCCATGGCGGCCGTGTGCGGATCGGCGACAGAGGCGATCAGGACCGTGTGGCGCTGAGTGAGCTGAGGGAGGACCGGGAGAAGGCCCTCCTCGATCGGGGCCGCGTCGAGGCTGGTGAGCAGGACGAGGAGTGAGCGGCGCGGGGCTCGGGCCAGCGCGGTGGCGGCCAGGGAGCGGGCGTCCGTCTCCACGAGCTCGGGCTCGAGCGGGGCCAGGGCGTTGACCACGGCCGGCAGTACATCGGCGGCCGAGCGGCCCTGAACCTGGGCGCGCAGTCGGCGGTCGTAGGCCAGGAGGTCGACGCGGTCGCCGGCGCGGGAGGCGAGGGCGGTGAGGAGCAGAGCGGCGTCCATCGCGGCGTCGAGGCGCGGGACGTCTCCGACGCGGCCCGCGGAGGTGCGGCCGGTGTCGAGCACGATCAGGATGTGGCGGTCGCGCTCGGGGCGCCAGGTGCGTATGGCGACGGTGGTCTGGCGGGCCGTGGCTCGCCAGTCGATGGAACGGGTGTCGTCACCGGGGACGTACTCGCGAAGACTGTCGAATTCAGTGCCTTCGCCGCGGGTGAGGACGCTGGTGCGGCCGTCGAGTTCGCGGAGGCGGGCCAGACGCGAAGGCAGGTGCTTGCGGCTGGTGAACGGAGGAAGCACGCGGACCGTCCAGGGAACGGTGTGGTTGCCCTGGCGGGCGGCCAGGCCGAGGGGGCCGTAGGAGCGGACGGTGACCCGCTCCGCGTGACGGTCACCGCGGCGGGTGGGGCGCAGGGCCGTGGTGATCCGGCGGCGTTCGCCGGCAGGCACAGCGAGCTTCTGGCGGGACGCGGCCTGGTCGGTGCCCGGGAGCCAGCTGCTCGGCGGCCAGGCGTCGCGGAGTTGGGCGCGAAGGCGGCGTCGTGAGGTGTTGGTGACGGTGAGCTGCACCTCTGCCCCGTCACCCAGTCGAACTGTTGTGTCACCGCTTCGGGTGAACTGCAGCGTTCGCACTGGCGCGGCCATCGCGTAGTCGCACAGAATTGCGAGTGAGAGGGGCGCGTTCACCGCGAGCATCCCCGTCCAACTGGGGGCGAGGATGCCCACGGGGAGCGATCCGAGGGCGGCGAGCAGTGCGGTTCGTCCGGTGAGGGCCATGGGGCGCCGTTCTCAGCGGGGTACGGGGACGTGGGCGAGGATCGAGTTGATGACGGAGTCGGCGGTGACGCCCTCCATCTCGGCCTCGGGCCGCAGCTGGATGCGGTGACGCAGGGTGGGCAGGGCCAAGGCCTTCACGTCGTCCGGGGTGACATAGTCCCGGCCGGTGAGCCAGGCCCAGGCGCGGGCGGTGGAGAGCAGGGCGGTGGCACCTCGGGGGGAGACACCGAGGGTGAGCGAGGGGGATTCACGCGTGGCACGACAGATATCGACGACATAGCCGGCGATCTCGGGGGAGACCGAGGTCTTGGCGACGGCGGCGCGGGCGGCCTCGAGTTCGGCGGGGCCGGCGACCGGACGGACACCGGCGGCCTGGAGGTCGCGGGGGTTGAAGCCGTTCGCGTGCCGGGTCAGGACGTTGATCTCGTCCTCGCGGGAGGGCAGCGGGACGGTCAGCTTCAGGAGGAAGCGGTCGAGCTGCGCCTCGGGCAGGGGGTAAGTGCCCTCGTACTCGACGGGGTTCTGGGTCGCGGCGACCAGGAACGGGTCGGGCAGCGGGCGGGGCGTGCCGTCGACGGTGACCTGGCGTTCCTCCATAGCTTCCAGGAGGGAGGACTGCGTCTTCGGAGGTGTCCGGTTGATCTCGTCGGCGAGCAGCAGGTTGGTGAAGACAGGACCGGGCTGGAAGGAGAACTCCGCGGTACGGGCGTCGTAGACCAGGGAACCGGTGACGTCGCTCGGCATCAGGTCGGGGGTGAACTGCACCCGCTTGGTGTCCAGTTCGAGAGTGGCCGCGAGCGCACGGACGAGCAGCGTCTTGGCGACGCCGGGGACTCCTTCGAGGAGGACATGGCCCCGGCAGAGCAGGGCGACGACGAGTCCGGTGACGGCGGGGTCCTGGCCGACCACCGCCTTCGCGATCTCGGTGCGCAGGGCCTCCAGGGAGGCGCGGGCGTCCGAGTTCGTAGCGGTCTCGGGGGTCGGGGCGCTCATGAGGTGCGTACCTCTCTTTCGAGGGCGTCGAGTTGGTCTGCCAGGCGGATGAGAGCGGCGTCGTCGGCGGGAGCCGGGCCGAAGAGGAGGTCCCGCGGGTCTGCGGCGTTCTCTGGGAGTCGGGCGGAGATCGCGGGGAGCAGGGTCTCGGGGGAGTGGGCGTCCTGGGTGGCGACGCCGAGGAGTGGGGCGATCCGGGCGCGGGTCGCGGTGCGCAGTACGGCGGCCGCCCGGTCGCGTGCGTTGCCCTTGCGGTAGAGGCGGGCGCGGCCCTCGGTCGCCTCGGAGGCCCGGATGGCGACCGGGAGACGTTCGGTCACGAGTGGGCCGAGGCGCCGGGCTCGCCAGACGGCGGCAAGGGCGGCGGCGACGGCGAGTTGGAGGGTGCCCCACAGCCAGCCCGAGGGGATGAGCGAAAGGAAGCTCTCGGCGGCGCTGTCGGGGGACTCGCCTTCGGGGTCGCCCTCGGTGACGGAAGTGTCGGAGAGGGAGGGGAGGTACCAGACGAGATGAGTGCGGGAGCCGAGGAGTTGCAGGGCGAGGGAGGCATTGCCCTGCTTGTCGAGTCGCTCGTTGGAGAGGAAGTCGGCGGAGCCGAGGAGCACGGTGTCGCCGCCGCCGGAGGTCGGGACCCGGAGCAGGGTGGGCATCCCGTTGCTGAGGTAGCAGGTGTCGGCCGTGTCGATCCCGGTGGTGTACCGCTCGCCGCCGATGTCGACGCTGCCGGCGCGGACGGCGGCAGGCAGGGAGCACTGGGGTTCACGGGCCGTCACGGATGTGCTGGTGGCGACGGTGACGCCGGGGGCCAGGGTGCCGACGGAGGGGTGACTTGCCCCGATGAGGACCGTGCGGCCGTGAGACTCCGTCATGGCGCTGTGCAGTATGGACTGCTGATGCTCGGTCAGAAGGTCCGGAGTGGTGACCAGGAGGGTGCTGTCGGTTCCGGTGGCGGTGGTGGCCTCGTCGAGGGTGGTGACCACCTGGACGGTGACGCCCTGGGCCTTGAGGATCTCGGCGAGGGCTCGGCTGCCGTTGGGGTCGGCGGAGCGGGGGTCGAGGTGGCCGTGGTGGTCGGAGGACTGCACGGTCGCCAGGACGATGCCGCCGATCAGGATCAGGGCGAGCACGAGGAGTGCCCCACGGGTCCGGGCCCAGATCTGGCGGGGGGAGAGGGAGGCCGAGGTGGCGCTGGTGCGCGGCCGGCTCATTCGGATGCCCCCGTGGATGCGGTGTCGAGGGAGGGCTTGGTCCGCTCCAGGGACACGTCCAGTTCCTCGATGCGGCGGTACGCGGGCTCGTCGGCTGTGCGGCCGCCGTATGTGACGTCGTCGAAGGAGCGGGCGGCAGCGCGGAGTTCGTCCGTGTGCGAGGGGAGAGCGCGGCCGGCCTCGGCGGCGGCCTCGTCCGCGGTGCGGCCGGGGCGCGGGTCGAGGAGGGTGCGCTCCTCCAAGGAGCGGACGATCGCCCGCATCCGCTCCTGGACGGCCTGGTTCCAGCGGCCGGCCGAGGCGTGTCGGGCTGCGGCGACCCGGTGCTGGTCGGCGGTGCGGGGGCCGTCGTCGAACAGTGAGTCCCCGGTCGTGGGGGTGCGCTGGGGGGTGCCGAGCCGCCACCAGAGGGCGGCGACGAGGGCGAGCACGACCACGACGATCACGAGAAGTCCCAGCACGCCTCCGGGGGTTGCCCCGGAAGCCGAGCTGAAGAGGTCGTCGACCCACTCCCAGAAGCGGTCGAGGCCGCGTTCGAGCAGGCTGGGGTCGTTCTCGTGGTACATCGGCTTGGACAGCTCCCGCTCCGCCGCCTCCCGGGCGGGGACGCGGGGTATGTCCAGCGGTACGTCGTCGGCGTCCCGTATCGGCAGCCGCGCCGTGATCATGCCCCCCGTGATGTGCACCCCGTCAGCTCCCGGTGGCGTGTTCGCCGGGTGCGGGGCCGTAGCCGGGGAGGCCGGCGGCCCGGGCGAGTTCGAGGTCCAGGGCCTCACGGCGGATGCGCTGGTCCACGTAGAGGAGAACGGTGACGCCGGCGGAGATCGGGTAGGTGATCGCGCTGGTGATGACACCGCCGATGCCGGTGATGATCAGGAACGACCAGCCGAACTCGGGGGAGTCGCCCGAGACCAGGCCGCTGAAGCCTTCGCCGTCGACAGCGATCGCGAGGATGGCGAAGGGGACGGTGATGATCATCCCCACGATGAAGAGCAGCAGCTGGGTCAGCAGGGTGATGCCGAAGATGCGCCACCAGGCGCCCTGGACGAGCCTGGCGGAGCGCTTCATCGACTGGATGACGCCCTGGCGCTCCAGCATCAGGGCCGGCGAGGCCAGGCTGAAGCGGATCATCAGCCAGATGACGACGACCACTCCGGCGATGGCGCCGAGGACGATGAGCGCGCCGTCGGTCACCTCGCCGAGGAGGATCCCGGGCAGCATGGCGACGAAGACGATGGCCGCGCTCATGACAGGCAGCAGGAGGGTCAGCCCGAGCAGCCGGAGCAGGCGCGGGCGGGCCTCCTGCCAGGCAGCGCTGATCGTGACAGGGCGGCCGAGGACAGCGCGACTGATGACCACGGTGAGAAGCGCGGCGCTCACCAGGGTGGCCATCAGGAGGATGAGGATCGCGGGGATCGAACTGATCAGCGACGTCTGCAGGGAGTCGCCGAGCTGTGCCATGGCCTCGTCGGGGGAGGCGTTCGGATCGATCTCGGGCGGCGTCGGGACCAGGAACCGCTGGACGAGGATGTCGGCGACCTGCGAGATCACGGCGACGGTGACCGTGATGGTCAGGACCGTGCGCCAGTAGGTGCGCATCGTCGACACGGCGCCGTCGAGGATCTCGCCCATGCCCAGGGGGCGCAGGGGGATCACTCCGGGCTTGGCGGCCGGCGGCTTGCCCCAGTTCCCGGGCTGCGGCGGACCGCCCCAGCCCTGGCCGGGCTGAGGTGCGGGGGCCTGGCCGGGGACGGGTGCCGTCGGCGGGGACCACTGTCCGGCGGGCGGCTGATCCTTGGACCACTGGGGGGCGGAGCCGTTCGCGTCACCGGGCGTCGCGGGCCGGGGAACCCCGGTACCGTCCTGGCCGTCGGAGGGAGCAGATCCGGGCGAGGTCCAGCCCGGAGTGTCGTTCACGGTCGTCCACCTCGAGGAATGGTCGCGGGGCCGGCTCGGCGAGCCGGCACGGTCTCAATGGCCGATCGCCTGTCCGGGCGGCGGGCCGTGAGCCATCGTGCCACGAGGGGCCCGCCGGTGGGCGAGGGCCGGTCTCTCCATTCTCTCCTCCATCGTGGGCGTTCCAGGGGGCAGACCGGGCGGATGCCTGATCAGTGCGCACAAACCGCAGCGGCGGCGGGCAGAGCAGGGACGAGTGCTCCGGATCGGACCGGGGTTGTGGAGGGGCTGCCGAATGGCGCGGCTCTCTGAGGCGCCCGCCATCATTGAGCGATGCTGACGCAGCAAGATGCCCGCCGATTGGTGCTCGCTGAGATCGCGCAGATGCGGAACGGCCCCGGCGACGGGTACGAGCTGGGGATTCTGCGTCTGCAGGAGCTCCCGTTCGGATGGGTCTTCTACTGGGGCGCGGTCGGCGATGGGGGGAGCGGGCGGCGACCTCGGTTCGGAGGCAATGGACCCTTCCTGGTGGACCGTGAGAACGAACGGCTGATCCGCATGAAGACCGGCCTGCCCGTCGCCCGCCAGATCGCGGACTATGAGCGTCGTCTCCGGCGCGAGGCTCATGCCCGAAACGCGGCAGCGAAGCAAGTAGGGCAGCAGCGCCGTACCGCACCCTCGGAAAGCGACCCCGCCTGATGCCGCCCTCATTCCCCGCGCGTAATTCCGCTGACAGGATCGGCGCATGAAAGATGATGTCTGGCCCAACGATCCAACCCCTGAGCAGATCCGCCGAGCGTGGTCGGCAACCGTGTCCGCACTGCCCGTAGGTACCCGCATCACTGGTCAGGTCGTCGATTGCAGGCCCTTCGGGGTCTTCCTGCGCATCGACGATGCGCCCCATGCGGTCGGCCTGGCGGACATCGGCTCCATGCCACACGGCGCGAGCCTTCCGGCGCTGGGAAGCGAGATCAGTGGCGTGGTCGTCTGGCACACCGATCACAACCACCAGGTGAGGATCAGATTCAGCGAGTGGATCGATCGCGACTGAGTCGGTCGGTCGGCGGGCAGTCCTTGTGCGGCTAGCCGGCAGCAGGTGGCCGAGGCGGGGGGTTGGCCGGGGTCTGCCCATCGGTGGCCGTACGGGGGAGGCGTGTCGCCGTGATGAGACCGGCGAGGGCGCCGAACGCGAGGGTGGCCATGGCGGCGGCGTAGGCGTTCTGGGTGAGGTTGGCGACCAGGATGGTGCCGGCGATGGCGGTGCCGAAGGTGGAGCCGAGGTTGGAGACGCTCCGCGACAGGCCGGAGATCTCGCCCTGCTGATCTTCGGGGAAGGCGGATTGGACCACGTTCACGGACGGGGTGAGCATGACGCCCAGCCCCAGGCCGATCAGCAGCAGGCCGGGGGCGAATGCCCACGGGTTCGGTGTGCCGGCGACCAGGGCGAGCAGGACGGCGATGCCGACGATGGCGAGGGCGAACCCGGTGATGATCAGGGTGCGCTGCGGGAGGCGTTTGGCGAGGCGTTCCGCGGCGAGTGAGGAGGCCAGCACTCCGAGGGTGGCCGCGGTGAAGATGACGCCCGTCTCGATGGCGTCGTAGCCGCGTACGACCTGGAGGTAGGTGGCGACGGTGAACGAGGTGCCCATGAGCAGCAGCCACTGGGCGTTCTGGGTGACCAGTCCGAGGTTGGATGTGCGGTCTCGGAAGAGGCTGGTGGACAGCAGCGGCTCTCTTCCGGCGCGTTCTTCGCTGCGGATCCAGTGCACGAACCACGCCAGTACGAGAAGGCCGGCGGCAAGCAGGCCGAGCATCAGGCCCAGGTTGTTGTCAGCGGCGAGGATGCCCATGACGACCAGAACCAGCCCGCCGGCGGACAGGACGGCGCCTCGGACGTCGAAGTGACGGTCGGGATCGGGCGACAGGGGGTCGGTGATGGTGCGGCTCAGCGCGATGATCAGCGCGATCACCAGCGCCTGGAAGGCGAATGCGGCCCGCCAGCTGATCGCCGAGGTGATGAGCCCGCCGATCAACGGCCCTGCGGCCGCTCCCACGCCGCCGGCGGCCATGATGACTCCGAACGCGCGGGCTCGGGACGTGAGGTCGGTGAACAGCAGCGTGGTGAGGATGTACACCGGCGGGATGAGCAGGGCTGTACCGACGCCTTCGAGGATGGAGTTGCCCAGGATCAGCACGCCGAGTCCTGGTGCCGCGGCGCTGAGGAGAGCGCCGATGCCGTAGACGACGAGGCCGACGAGGAAGCAGCGTTTGCGGCCGAAGAGGTCGGTCGCCTTGCCGCCAGGGATCATCAGGGCGGCCATGACCAGGAGGAACACGGTGATCGCGACCTGTACGCCCTGAACGGTGGTGTCCAGGTCGTGGCTGATGTCGTTGATCATCACGTTCATGTTGGAACCGGCGAAGCTGCAGATGAACTGCGCCAGCGCGAGCGGTGCCAGCATCCGTGTACCGGCACGGGCGGGGCGGGCACGCCCGTTGGCGGCGGCATCCTCGGTCACGGGACCTGGCCTCTCTTCGGGGCGGGCGGCTCAGGCGTCCGACCGGTCGGCGCGGTCGAGTTCCTCATCGAGGGCGAGGGCTGCGGCGACGAGCGCGAGATGAGTGAAGGCCTGCGGGAAGTTGCCGAGTTGCTCTCCGGAGGGACCGATCTCCTCGGCGAACAGGCCGACATGGTTGGCGTAGGTGAGCATCTTGTCGAAGGCGTAGCGGGCTTGGTGGACGCGGCCGGAACGGGCGAGAGCCTCGACGTAGAGGAAGCTGCACAGACTGAAGGTGCCCTCGGAGCCCTGCAGTCCGTCGGGCGAAGCCGCCGGGTCGTAGCGGTAGACGAGGCTGTCGCTGACGAGTTCTTCCCCCATGGCGTCGAGCGTGCTGATCCAGTCGGGGTCGGTGGGGGACACGAACCCGACGCGGGGCATAAGGAGCAGCGAGGCGTCGAGGACGTCGGTGTCGTAGTGCTGGACGAAGGCCGCGCGTTCCTCGCTCCAGCCCCGTTCGGTGATCTGCTGGAGCACGGTGTCGCGGACGTCGTGCCAGCGGAGGAGGTCGGCAGGGCGGGAGTGGGTGGTGGCGAGCCGGATGGCGCGGTCGAGGGCGACCCAGGTCATCAGGCGGCTGAAGGTGAAGTTCTGGCGCCCGCCGCGGGTTTCCCAGATGCCCTCGTCCGGGCGGTCCCAGTTGTCGCACAGCCAGTCGACGAGCCCGGCGAACACACGCCAGCCACGGAGTCCTCCGATGTCGTCCGCCTGGGCGAGTGCGTAGGCCGCCTCGCCGTAGATGTCGAGCTGGATCTGGTCGGCGGCCGCGTTGCCGGCCCGGACCGGGGCGGAGCGCCGGTAGCCCTCCAGGTGGTCGAGGACCTCCTCGGTCAGGTGAGGCTCGCCGTCCACGCGGTACATGATCTGCAAGGGCTCGCCCGACGCGGTGCCCCCGGACTCCAGTCGCTCGCGCATCCACCGGCGGAACGCCTCTGCCTCGGTGGTGAAACCGAGGTCGATCAGAGCGCGCACAGACAAGGACGCGTCCCGTACCCAGGTGTAGCGGTAGTCCCAGTTGCGCTCGCCACCGATCTCCTCGGGCAGGCCCATGGTGGCTGCCGCGATCGGAGCACCGGTCGGTGCGTAGGTGAGCAGCTTGAGGGTGATCGCGGAACGGACGACCATCTCGTGCCAGCGTCCCCTGTAGCGACAGGACCGCAGCCATCTGAGCCAGAAGTCACGGCAGGCATCGAGTCTCGCCGTCACCTCTTCCTCGGTCGGCAGCGGCCCGCCGGGGTATTCACTGCGCGAGCCCGGCTCGCCCGTCTCGCTGGTGAGGATCACTGCGGCGCTCTGCCCGGCGTTCAAGGTGAAACGGGCGGTGACGTCGACGCCGTCGGCGTGGAGCGTCACCGGCCCGGCCGCCTGGACGTGCAGGTCGGTGTCCGGGCCGTGGAAGACGACGCTGTCGTCGTCGAGACGGCTGAGCGTGTGTGTCGCGCGGCCGTAGTCGAAGCGGGGCCGGCACACCAGTTCGAAGGGAAGGCTGCCGCGGACCACCCGGGCGACACGGATGAGCCGGTGCCTGTCGGCGGGGACGGTCGCGGCGATGGGCTCCATGAAGTCGATGACTTCTCCGACACCTTGCGGGGCCATGAAGCGGGTGATGAGAACGGGCGTGTCGGGCAGGTACAGCTGGCGCACCGTGGTCCGTTCCCCGAGATCAGCGGCGAGACGGCAGTAGCCACCCCGATCGCTGTCGAGCAGTGACGCGAACAGGCTGGGCGAGTCGAACCGCGGCGTGCACCACCAGTCCACCGTTCCGTCGGAGGCCACCAGCGCCGCAGTCTGCAGGTCGCCCACCAGCCCATGATCCGCGATCGGAGGGTAGTCGTTCATGGCCTCTCCCGCCGGGAGACCAGGGTGGGCCCCCCTCCATGCTCACCGCCGTCCCCGGTTCACCGCATCTTGGAGCGGGGGGCGCGGAGGGTGAGCTGCTCACTTCTTGTGGTCCTGGGGCATGGGCTGGAGTCCACTGCGCAAGGTACGGTTTTGGGCGACCACATCGGGGGCCACGGGCGTGACATCCATGTCTGACATCGACACCCACAGACACCGGCGGCTAACGGCGCGCAATCACGGACGTCACCGCTGGTCAGTGAGGTATCTCACCAGCCGCCTAGAGACTGATACGGAAATGGGATGATGTCGATATGAAGGGACGCGTTCTTGTCGTCGACGACGACACCGCACTGGCCGAGATGCTCGGCATCGTGCTGCGGGGTGAAGGGTTCGAGCCGTCGTTCGTAGCGGACGGCGACAAGGCGCTTGCCGCATTTCGTGAGGCCAAGCCGGACCTGGTGTTGCTGGACCTCATGCTGCCCGGCAGGGACGGCATCGAGGTGTGCCGGCTCATCAGGGCCGAGTCCGGTGTGCCCATCGTCATGCTCACGGCCAAGAGCGACACCGTCGACGTGGTGGTGGGTCTCGAGTCCGGGGCCGACGACTACATCGTCAAGCCGTTCAAGCCGAAGGAGCTCGTCGCCCGTATCCGGGCGCGGCTGCGGAGGTCGGAGGAGCCCGCGCCCGAGCAGCTCGCCATCGGCGATCTGGTCATCGACGTGGCCGGTCACTCGGTGAAGCGGGACGGGCAGTCCATCGCCCTGACGCCGCTCGAGTTCGATCTGCTCGTCGCGCTGGCCCGTAAGCCGTGGCAGGTGTTCACCCGTGAGGTCCTGCTCGAGCAGGTCTGGGGCTACCGGCACGCGGCCGACACCCGGCTGGTGAACGTGCATGTCCAGCGGTTGCGCTCGAAGGTCGAGAAGGACCCGGAGCGCCCGGAGATCGTGGTCACCGTTCGGGGTGTCGGTTACAAGGCGGGGCCGAGCTGACATGAGCATAGGCAGTACTGCTCCGAAGCCCGGGGAACCGGGAGTCCGGTCGGGGCGGACTGCCGGACCGAGGCGGGGGGGCTCGCGATTCGGCCGTCTGTTCCATGGCGGACGCCTGCTCCAGGACGGGGCACCGGGTGGACCGGTGCTCCGGCTCTTCGCACGCTGGGTGCGCCGTCCGTTGCTGCCCGCCGTGCGGCTGTGGCGGCGCAATATCCAGCTTCGGGTCGTCGCGGGCACCCTGCTGATGTCACTCGGTGTGGTGCTGCTGCTCGGCCTGGTCGTCATAGGCCAGGTCCGCAACGGACTGCGCGACGCCAAGGAGCAGGCCGCCCAGAGTCAGGCCGCCGGCGGTTTCTCGGCCGCCCAGGACAAGGCCGCGACGACGCCGTACGTGCCCGGTGGGCAGGACGGCGGCCGGGCCGGTGCCTCGCTGACCTGGCGCTCCACGCTGGTCGAGCAGCTCGCCAGTGGTGGCCAGAGCGCGTTCAACGTGGTCGCGCTGTCGCTCGAGGACTCGGACGGGCCCGCGAGCCGGGGCGCCCGTGCCTCCGGCGAGGTCGACCCGGCCACGAGCATCCCCGACGACCTGCGGCAATCCGTGGGCAAGGGCGCGGGCACCTTCCAGACGTACACCCGGATCCACTACACCAACGGCAAGGACTCCGAGGCCGGGCTCGTCATCGGCAAGCGGCTCAACGACGCCGAGGGCACCCAGTACGAGCTGTACTACCTCTTCCCGCTGACGCACGAGGAGGACTCCCTCGGCCTGGTGAAGGGCACGCTGGCGACCGCCGGGCTGTTCGTGGTCGTGCTGCTCGGCGCCATCGCCTGGCTGGTGGTGCGCCAGGTCGTCACGCCGGTGCGAATGGCGGCGGGGATCGCCGAGCGGCTCTCCGCCGGCCGTCTCCAGGAGCGGATGAAGGTCACCGGCGAGGACGACATCGCCCGGCTCGGTGAGGCCTTCAACAAGATGGCGCAGAGCCTTCAGCTGAAGATCCAGCAGCTGGAGGAGCTCTCGCGGATGCAGCGGCGGTTCGTCTCGGACGTGTCGCACGAGCTGCGTACACCGCTGACGACGGTACGGATGGCGGCGGACGTCATCCACGAGGCGCGGGTCGACTTCGACCCCGTCACCGCGCGCTCCGCCGAGCTCCTCGGTGACCAGCTCGACCGTTTCGAGTCGCTGCTCGCCGATCTGCTGGAGATCAGCCGTTTCGACGCGGGAGCGGCGGCGCTGGAGGCCGAGCCGATAGACCTGCGCCAGGTCGTCCGGCGGGTCATCGGCGGCGCGGAGCCGCTCGCCGAGCGCAAGGGCGGCCGGATCGTGGTCGTCGGCGACGAGCAGCCGGTCGTGGCCGAGGCGGACGCCCGCCGGGTCGAGCGGGTGCTGCGCAATCTGGTCGTCAACGCCGTCGAGCACGGCGAGGGCCGGGACGTGATCGTCCGGCTGGCCGCCGCGGGCGGCGCCGTCGCCGTGGCCGTACGGGACTACGGCGTGGGTCTGAAGCCTGGCGAGGCGACCCGCGTCTTCAACCGGTTCTGGCGGGCGGACCCGGCACGCGCGCGTACCACCGGTGGTACGGGCCTGGGCCTGTCGATCGCGGTGGAGGACGCGCGGCTGCACGGCGGCTGGCTCCAGGCGTGGGGCGAGCCCGGTGGCGGCTCGCAGTTCCGGCTCACCCTGCCGAGGACGGCGGACGAGCCCCTGCGCGGATCCCCGATCCCGCTGGAGCCGGAGGACTCGCGGCGCAATCGTGAGCAGGCGGCGGCCGAGGCGGCCGCCGGGCGGGGGCAGGAGAGCGGGGCACGCCGGGTGAACCTGCCGGTACAGCCCGCGGGGGACCGTCCGGCGCTGCCGGTGCCACCGCGGCTGCCGACGGTGCCGCGGGCCACGGTGGATCCGACGGCTCTGCCGGGCAATGGTGCGAGGGTGGTCGCACGGACGGCGTCCGAGGCCGACAGCGGTGAGGCGATGGCGTCGGCGAACGCCGAGGGGGAGGACGGAACAGGTGAGCGCTGACTCTCGAGGGCAGCGGTCGTCCGGTGCCGTGCGGGCAGGCGTGCTGTTCGCCTGCGGCGGCATGCTGGCGACCGGCTGCGCGACGATGCCCGACAGCGGGGACGTAAGCAGTGTGAAGGCGTCCAATCCGGGCGACTCGCAGGTCCGGGTGTACGCCGTGCAGCCGCGGGAGAACGCGGAGCCCGACGAGATCGTCGACGGCTTCCTCGAGGCCATGACCAGCGACGATCCCGGTTTCGCCACGGCCCGGAAGTATCTGACGAAGGAGGCCGCGCGGACCTGGAAGCCCGGGCAGAGCATCACCGTGCTCACCACGGCGCCGGACCGTGAGCAGGCCGACCGGATCGCGGACCCGGAGAGCCAGGGGCGGTCGTATCCGATCCGCGGCCGGCAGATCGCCACGGTGGACGCGCGGCACGCGTACCAGCCGATGAGCCCTGCCGAGTACAAGGACTTCATCCACGTGGTGCAGCAGCCCTCCGCGGACGGCAAGGGCAAGGAGTGGCGCATCGACCACCTGCCGCCGGGCCTTGTGCTCAGCGAGGCCGACTTCCAGCGCAACTACCGCTCCGTCAACAAGTACTACTTCGCCTCGGGGCAGGAGTGGGTCGTCGCCGACCCGGTGTACATCCGGCAGCGGCAGGACCCGGTGACCCGGATGGATCCGGTGACCCAGACCGTCAAGGCGCTGCTCGAGGGCCCGACGAACTGGCTGAAGCCGGCGGTGGATTCGCGCTTTCCCTCCGGTACGGAGCTGAAGGAGGGCGTCACCTCGCTGACGACGGACGACCAGTCCACGCTGAAGGTGCCTCTCAACGCCAAGGCCGACCGCGTGGGCGGGGAAGTGTGCCGGCGGATGGCGGCTCAGTTGCTGTTCACACTCGGCGATCTGACGTCCGTACGGGTCGAGCAGGTGGAGCTGCAGCGGGGCTCCGACGGCGGGCGGTTGTGTGTGCTGTCGAAGGCGCAGGCGGAGGAGTTCGCCCCGGTGCACGACTCGGGCAGGGCGGAGAACCCGTTCTTCGTCGACGAGCACGGCATGGTGAAGACGCTGCCGGTCGGCGGCCAGGAGGACGCGGAGGCGGACGCGACGCTCGGTCCCTTCGGCAAGGGCGCGATGCCGCTGCGGTCGGTCGCGGTGGACCGTGAGGAGAGCCGGGCGGCCGGGGTCGGCAAGGACGGGCGGGAGCTGCGCGTGGCGTCGATCCTCTCCGACGACGAGCTGCCTCCCGCGCTGGTGTCGAGTGGTGCGGTCCGGCCCGAGGACCGGTTGTCCGCGCCGAGCTGGGACGGTCGGGGCGGTCTGTGGGTGGCGGACCGCGACCCGGTGAAGCCGCGCCTGTGGATGGTTCCGGGTGGTGACGGGGAGCCCGTCGAGGTCCGGGCTCCCTGGCTCGCGGACGGGGCCCGGGTCGAGTCGCTGCGGGTCTCCGCGGACGGCGTGCGGATCGCGCTGCTGCTCAAGGAGAAGGAAGGCCGCACCACCCTGAAGATCGGCCGGGTGGAGCGGGAGGGCGGCGGGACGCAGCAGACCGTGTCGGTCGTGGATCTGCAGCCCGTCGCGCCGCGGATGGAGAACGTCACCGCCGTGTCCTGGGCCGGTCCCAGCAGGCTTGTCGTGGTCGGCAAGGAGGCGGGCGGAGTCCAGCAGATCCGCTACATCCAGACGGACGGCGCGACCTCGACGGCCTCGGTTCTGCCGGGCCTGAACGGGGTGACGGCCGTCGCCGCGCCGAACGACGAGCGCGCTCCGGTGGTCGCCGACTCGGGCAACGACGGCATCGTGCGTCTCATGCCGGGCGCGAACTGGCAGCGGATGGTCAAGGTCGCGGGCTCCGCGCCGGTCTATCCGGGGTAGTTGCCGAGGGGTCCCTCCCTGATCACCCGCTCGGCCACGGGAGGCACGGCTCCCCGGCTCCCGCCTGCCCTCTTCGCCCCGTTGTCCACAGGGGTGGCCGCCCGGGTCGGGCAGGAGGACAGTGGAGCCATGCGGGGGTGGTGGCGCGAGATCGCCGGACTGGTGCTGCCGGTCGCCTGCGGAGGCTGCGGCAGGCCCCGTACGGAGTTGTGCCCGCGGTGCCGGGAGGAGTTGGCAGGCCCCGGCCCGCGCCGAGTGCGGCCCGTTCCCGAGCCGGCCGGGCTGCCGGTCGTGCATGCCTCGGCGCCGTACGCCGACGCCGTACGCTCGGTGCTTCTCGCCCACAAGGAGCGCGGCGCACTCTCCCTCGCCGGACCCCTCGGGTCGGCGCTCGCGGGCGCCGTGGAGGCTGCTGCCGGGCGCTGTGACGCCTCGGGGACCCGCCCCCTTCTCCTTGTACCGGTGCCCTCGTCACGGAGCTCGGTGCGGGCGCGTGGACACGATCCGACTCGGCGTATCGCGCTCGCCGCGGCGGGCCGGTTGCGCAGTCGGGGGCGGGCCGCTCGGGTGATTCCGGTGCTGCGACAGCGCCGCGCCGTGGCGGACCAGTCGGGACTCGGCGCCCGTGGACGGTTCGCCAATCTGGCCGGGGCGCTGGAGGTCGTGGCCGGTGGCGCGCGGCTCATGCAGGGCGGGCGGGTGGTGCTGGTCGACGATCTGATGACCACGGGCGCCTCGTTGACGGAGGCGGCGCGGGCACTGAGTGCCGTACACCTGCCGTTCATTCGGGCACGGAGTGAAGGCACGGCGGAAAACGGCACGCCGGAAAGGGCATTCGTACGGGCCGCGGCGGCGGTAGTCGCATGTTCTCCGTCGTCGTTCGAAATAAACCGGAACTGACGGAGAACTTGCATCGTTGCAGGTGGTGAGAGGTGAGAACACCCGAACGGAGGTATGTGGCGGTAGCGGGTGCCGACACCCGTCCGAACGAGCTATGTTCGGTTGTGAGGAATGGCGAAGGCTACGCCTCAGCGAATGCACGGGTGCGCCTACAGGACAGGAGTTCAGGGCGAATTAACCTCGGGTCGGTGGGGTGGGGATCTTGCCGGCTGGGGAGGAGGAGGTGAAAGTCGCCAAGTCCGAGGCTCCGGCATTCACCGGAGTCTGGTGCAAAGGGAGATGCTCGACGGCCGAGGAGCCGTTCTGAGCGATCCGGGAACGGAGTTCTGCGTGGACATCGTCGTCAAGGGCCGCAAGACCGAGGTGCCCGAGCGGTTCCGCAAGCACGTGGCCGAGAAGCTGAAGCTGGAGAGAATCCAGAAGCTCGACGGCAAGGTGATCAGCCTCGACGTCGAGGTGTCCAAGGAGCACAACCCGCGGCAGGCCGACAGGTCCGACCGTGTAGAGATCACCCTCCACTCCCGAGGCCCGGTGATCCGGGCGGAAGCGGCGGCAGGCGACCCGTACGCAGCGCTGGACCTCGCCAGCGACAAGCTGGACGCGCGACTGCGCAAGCAGCACGACAAGCGGTACACCCGCCGTGGCAACGGCAGGCTGTCGGCGGCCGAGGTCGCCGATGTGGTGCCGGGCGTCGCACAGCTCAACGGAAGCGGCGAGCTGGTGGGTCAGGAGTCCGCCGGGGTGCCCACCACGATGATGGGCTCGATCGAAGTGCAGGGCGAAGGCCCGCTGGTGGTCCGCGAGAAGACGCACCGGGCCGCCCCGATGACCCTCGACCAGGCGCTCTACGAGATGGAGCTCGTCGGTCACGACTTCTATCTGTTCGTCGACTCCGACACCAAGCAGCCGAGTGTCGTCTACCGGCGGCATGCATACGACTACGGCGTCATCCATCTGGAGAGCGACCCGCTCGCCGAGGGTGGCGGCGCCGGTGGTGCCCTCGGCGGCTGACCCGCAGCCCCAGCGCCACCTCTGCTCTGTCCGTCACGGTGCCCCTGGAGCGCCCCTTGCGCCCCCAGGGGCACCCCCGTGCGACCCCCTGGTGGCCACGGGATCACCGCACTGTCGTCCGGGCATGAAATCATGGCGTGCACGCCAACCTCTGCTTTGAGAGCAGCGGTTGGAGGACCGAACACGAATTCAGGCCACGGCCTTCAGGGGGAGGAACGATGGCGGACAGCTTCGGGCCGGTGCACAGCGGGCGAGAGCCTGATGGCGCGGCCACCCCCGAGGGATCGGATTCGGACAGCGGGGAGTCCCGCAAGGAGCCGATCCGAGTCCTTGTGGTGGACGACCATGCCCTCTTCCGTCGCGGCCTGGAGATCGTCCTCGCCCAGGAGGAGGACATCCAGGTCGTCGGCGAGGCGGGCGACGGGGCGGAGGCCGTCGACAAAGCCGCCGACCTGCTGCCCGACATCGTGCTGATGGATGTCCGGATGCCCAAGCGCGGCGGCATCGAGGCCTGCACCTCCATCAAGGAGGTGGCCCCCAGCGCGAAGATCATCATGCTGACGATCAGCGACGAGGAGGCCGATCTCTACGACGCGATCAAGGCGGGCGCGACCGGCTATCTCCTGAAGGAGATCTCCACCGACGAGGTCGCCACCGCGATTCGCGCGGTGGCCGACGGCCAGTCGCAGATCAGCCCGTCGATGGCGTCCAAGCTCCTCACCGAGTTCAAGTCGATGATCCAGCGCACGGACGAGCGCCGGCTGGTACCGGCGCCCCGGCTGACCGACCGCGAGCTGGAAGTCCTCAAGCTCGTCGCGACCGGGATGAACAACCGGGACATCGCCAAGGAGTTGTTCATCTCCGAGAACACGGTGAAGAACCACGTGCGCAACATTCTGGAGAAGCTCCAGCTGCATTCCAGGATGGAAGCCGTGGTCTACGCGATGCGGGAGAAGATCCTCGAGATCCGCTGAGGCCGGAGAGGAGCCCCGGGCAGCCGGGGCTGCCCGGGGCGTCCACAGATCCCGGGGCGTCCACAGATCCCGGGGCGTCCCCAGATCAGGTGACGGCGGTCGTCAGCCGAGGGCAGCCGTCAGCGGGGCGATCAGCTCCGGTCGGTCCGCCCGCTCGATCCGCACCGAGTCGCAGCCCACCCATTCGGCCGCCTCACGCAGCGCCTGCGCCATCGGGCCGACCGCCTTGGCGGAGTCGAGCGACACCTGCCGGGCCACCAGCGTCCTGCCCTCCCGCGCCGGGTCGACGCGGCCCAGCAGTTTCCCGCCCACCAGCAGCGGCATGGCGAAGTAGCCGTGCACACGCTTCTGCTTCGGCACGTACGCCTCCAGGCGGTGGGTGAAGCCGAAGATCCGCTCCGTGCGCGGCCGCTCCCAGATCAGCGAGTCGAACGGCGACAGCAGCGTCGTACGGTGCCGGCCGCGCGGCTCCGTCGCCAGCGCCGCAGGATCGGCCCAGGCCGGCTTGGCCCAGCCCGCCACCGTCACCGGCACGAGCCCGGAGGCCTCCACCACCGCGTCGAACGCCTCGCCCTTGATCCGGTGGTAGTCGGCGATGTCCGCGCGCGTGCCCACGCCCAGCGCCTCGCCCGCCTGCCGCACCAGCCTCCGCAGGCACTCGGAGTCGTCCAGGTCGACCTGGAGCAGGGCGTCCGGGATCGCCCGCTCGGCCAGGTCGTAGACCCGCTTCCAGCCGCGCCGCTCGGTGCACACCACCTCGCCGTACATCAGCGCCCGCTCCACGGCGATCTTCGACTCGGACCAGTCCCACCACTCGCCCTTGTTCTTCGCGCCGCCGAGCTCCGTCGCGGTCTGCGGGCCCTCCGTATGCAGCTGCTTGATCACGGCGTCGTACGCGCCGTCGGGCAGATCGTGGTGCCACTGCGGCCGGGAGCGGTAGGCACGGCGGCGGAAGGCGAAGAGCGGCCACTCCTCGACCGGCAGGATGCAGGCAGCGTGCGACCAGTACTCGAAGGCGTGCCCCTCGGTCCAGTACGCGTCCTCGACCGTCGTACGGCCCACCGCGCCCAGCCGTGCGTACGGGATCAGCTCGTGCGAGCGGGCCAGGACGGAGATCGTGTCGAGCTGCACCTGCCCCAGATGGCGCAGCACGCCCCGCACCCCCGCGCGGCGGTCTGGCGCGCCCAGGAATCCCTGGGCGCGCAGGGCGATCCGGCGGGCCTCGTCCGCGGACAGTTCGGCAACAGGCGGCGGCGCAGTCGTCATGATCCGCAGCCTAGGGGCTGGCACTGACAGTCATCCCAGGGTCTGGGAAGTCGCCGCCGGATACGGCAGAGCGCCCGGCAGGCCGAGGTCGGACGGCAGCAGCGCGCCGACCCAGGAGTCCCGCAGCACTCCCTTGTTCGGCAGCGCGGCACGCAGCACGCCCTCGACCGCGAATCCGGCCTTCTCGGCGGTCGCCCGCGAGCCCGCGTTCCCGACCTCGGCGCGCCACTCCAGACGCGTGCAGCGGAGCTCCGTGAAGGCCCAGCCGGCCAGTGCGAGGACCGCTTCCGTCATGTAGCCGCGGCCGCGGTGCTCCTTGGCGGTCCAGAAACCGACCTCCCAGGTGCCCGAGCGCGGGTGGTGCAGCGCGACGGCGGCGAGGATCGGGCCGCCCTCCCGGGGCCGTACGGCGAAGCTGTACTCGGTGTCGTCGCGCCAGCCGTCGGGCACGACACGGTTCAGGAAGAACTCGGCGTCCTGACGCCCGTAGGGCGAGGGGACGGTCGTCCAGCGCTGGATCTCGGGGTCCTGGCAGATCGCGTGGACCTCGTCGGCGTCCTCCGGAGTGAACCTGCCGAGGGTCAGACGTTCCGTGATCAGTGTCTTCGGCTCCATGACGGAATTCTGGTGAGCGGACCGTCGCGAAGCGAACACTTTTCGGACCCTGCGGCACCTTCCGCGCGTCTCGAGCGTTCTCAATCCGGGCAGCGGTGACGCTCCGGTCCTTCGGGCCTCCCGGCGCGGCGGCGGTCTCGCTTACGATGGCCGTTGCGGTGGGGACCACCTGCCGTGCCCGCGCCCGAGTCCATCACAAGACCCAGTGCCAGGCCCGACCGGCAAGGAGACCAGCCTCAGTGTCCGTCTTCAACAAGCTCATGCGTGCAGGCGAAGGCAAGATCCTGCGCAAACTGCACCGCATCGCGGACCAGGTCAACTCCATCGAAGAGGACTTCGTCAACCTCTCCGACGCCGAGTTGCGGGGGCTCACCGAGGAGTACAAGCAGCGGTACGCCGACGGTGAGAGCCTCGACGACCTGCTCCCCGAGGCCTTCGCGACCGTCCGCGAGGCCGCCAAGCGCGTCCTCGGCCAGCGCCACTACGACGTCCAGCTGATGGGCGGCGCCGCCCTGCACCTCGGCTACGTGGCCGAGATGAAGACCGGTGAGGGCAAGACCCTCGTCGGCACGCTCCCGGCGTATCTGAACGCGCTGTCCGGCAAGGGCGTCCACCTGATCACGGTGAACGACTACCTGGCCGAGCGCGACTCCGAGATGATGGGCCGCGTCCACAAGTTCCTGGGCCTCGAGGTCGGCTGCATCCTCGCCAACATGACGCCGGCCCAGCGCCGCGAGCAGTACGCCTGCGACATCACGTACGGCACGAACAACGAGTTCGGCTTCGACTACCTGCGCGACAACATGGCGTGGTCCAAGGACGAGCTCGTCCAGCGCGGCCACAACTTCGCCTGTGTCGACGAGGTCGACTCCATCCTCGTCGACGAGGCCCGTACGCCGCTGATCATCTCCGGCCCGGCGGACCAGGCCACCAAGTGGTACGGCGACTTCGCCAAGCTGGTCACCCGCCTCACCAAGGGTGAGGCCGGCGTCCCGCTCAAGGGCATCGAGGAGACCGGCGACTACGAGGTCGACGAGAAGAAGCGCACCGTCGGCATCCACGAGTCCGGCGTCGCCAAGGTCGAGGACTGGCTGGGCATCGACAACCTCTACGAGTCGGTGAACACCCCGCTCGTCGGGTACCTGAACAACGCCATCAAGGCCAAGGAACTCTTCAAGAAGGACAAGGACTACGTCGTCATCGACGGCGAAGTCATGATCGTCGACGAGCACACCGGCCGTATCCTCGCCGGCCGCCGCTACAACGAGGGCATGCACCAGGCGATCGAGGCGAAGGAAGGGGTGGACATCAAGGACGAGAACCAGACCCTCGCCACGATCACCCTGCAGAACTTCTTCCGCCTCTACGACAAGCTCTCCGGCATGACCGGTACGGCCATGACCGAGGCGGCCGAGTTCCACCAGATCTACAAGCTCGGCGTCGTCCCGATCCCGACGAACAAGCCCATGGTCCGTAAGGACCAGTCGGACCTGATCTACCGGACCGAGGTCGCCAAGTTCGCCGCCGTCGTCGACGACATCGCGGAGAAGCACGAGAAGGGCCAGCCGATCCTCGTCGGTACGACGTCGGTCGAGAAGTCCGAGTACCTCTCCCAGCAGCTCTCCAAGCGCGGCATCCAGCACGAGGTGCTCAACGCCAAGCAGCACGACCGTGAGGCGACGATCGTCGCCCAGGCCGGCCGCAAGGGCGCCGTCACCGTCGCCACGAACATGGCCGGCCGAGGCACCGACATCAAGCTCGGCGGCAACCCGGACGACCTGGCCGAGGCCGAGCTGCGCCAGGCGGGCCTGGACCCGGTCGAGCACGTGGAGGAGTGGGCCGCGGCCCTCCCGGCCGCCCTGGAGCGTGCCGAGGCGGCCGTGAAGGCGGAGTTCGAGGAGGTCAAGGAGCTCGGCGGGCTGTACGTGCTGGGCACCGAGCGTCACGAGTCCCGCCGGATCGACAACCAGCTGCGCGGTCGTTCCGGCCGCCAGGGCGACCCGGGCGAGTCCCGCTTCTACCTCTCCCTCGGCGACGACCTGATGCGCCTGTTCAAGGCCCAGATGGTCGAGCGCGTCATGGCCATGGCCAACGTGCCGGACGACGTGCCGATCGAGAACAAGATGGTCACCCGCGCCATCGCCTCCGCGCAGTCCCAGGTCGAGACCCAGAACTTCGAGACGCGTAAGAACGTCCTGAAGTACGACGAGGTCCTCAACCGGCAGCGTGAGGTCATCTACGGCGAGCGCCGCCGCGTCCTGGAGGGCGAGGACCTGCACGAGCAGATCCAGCACTTCATGGACGACACGATCGACGACTACATCCGCCAGGAGACCGCCGAGGGCTTCGCGGAGGAGTGGGACCTCGACCGGCTGTGGACCGCGTTCAAGCAGCTCTACCCGGTGAAGGCGACCGTGGACGAGCTGGAGGAGGCGGCCGGCGACCGTGCGGGCATCACCGCCGAGTTCATCGCCGAGTCCGTCAAGGACGACATCCACGACCAGTACGACGCCCGTGAGAAGTCGCTCGGCTCGGACATCATGCGTGAGCTGGAGCGCCGCGTGGTCCTCTCCGTGCTGGACCGCAAGTGGCGCGAGCACCTCTACGAGATGGACTACCTCCAGGAGGGCATCGGCCTGCGCGCCATGGCGCAGAAGGACCCGCTGGTCGAGTACCAGCGCGAGGGCTTCGACATGTTCACCGCCATGATGGAGGGCATCAAGGAGGAGTCCGTCGGCTACCTGTTCAACCTGGAGGTCCAGGTCGAGCAGCAGGTCGAGGAGGTCCCGGTGAAGGACGCGGCTCCCTCCCTCACCAAGGAGGACGCCGTGCCGGCGCCCGCGCGTCCGGAGATCCGCGCCAAGGGCCTCGAGGCCCCGCAGCGGCCGGACCGGCTGCACTTCACCGCGCCGAAGGTGGACGGCGACGGCAGCGTCGTCGAGGGCGACTTCGTCAGCGAGGACGCCGGGGCCGGCGGCGACGGTCTGACGCGGGCGGAGCGTCGCAAGGCGCAGAAGAGCAGCGGCGGGCGTCGCCGCAAGAAGTAACCCCTGATGGGGTGGGAGGGGCCGGGCACCTGGTGAGGTGGTCGGCCCCTTCGTCATGTCCGGGCCTGGGCGGGTACGCGGGGCTGGACCGGCACGCGGGGCTCGGTGGGCACGGCCTCCACGCGCGCGTGGAGGCCGTCCAGCTCGACGGCGGCGCAGCGCCAGCGGCGGTCGGCTCCGCGTTCCAGGCGGAAGGCCATGGCCCGGATCCGTTCGCCGGTGGCGACGGTCGCGCAGACCTCGACGGCATCCGTCCTGGGCGGGTGGAAGCGGCAGGTACGGAGCACGGGGCGGGCGCCGAGGGACCTGAAGGGGGTGTCCGGGGCGAGCTGGACGAGCTGTTCGTACGCCTCCCCGACGGTCATGCCGAGCATCCAGTGGACGGGCCGCTCGCCGCTGAGGACGGCGAGGAGGCGCTCGGCGAAGAGAGCGTGCGGCGGGAGTGCGCGAGGCGGCGTACGGACACGTGAGGGGGCTCCGGGGCGGAATCCGGGGCGGGGCCCGGCGGAGCCGCGGGGGCCGGTGCCGGCGGGGCCGCGGGGAGCGGTGCGGGGGCGAGGGGTGCGCGGACGCGTGGTTGCGGCGGGCGCGGAAGCGGGAGCGGGCTCGGACGGGGGCGGCGGCGTGGTGGTGGGCGTCGTGGTGATGGCGTCCATGGGCGGTCCCCGTTCCGTACGGCCTCGGCGGTCTACCGGGCGGTAACTTCTGTTGGGGATCTTGTACGGGGGTGCTCGGCGCCCCCGCAAGGCTCCGTGGCCGCCCGCGTGGACGTTCGCGCGCTTCACCTATCAGAGTGACGGGGCGGTCTTCCCGGTCTGTCGGCACAAGGGTGGGGGATGCCTCGGGTGGACCCGCGAGACGGCGGCCTGGGGACCCCGAAGGGGGACTCCGCACGTATCCTGAGGGCGTTTCCGACTACGAAAGCGGCCAGCCAATGCGCGTGTACGTCCCCCTGACCCTTCCCGGTCTCGCACAGGCGCACAAGGCGGGCGAGCTGGGCCCCGGTCCGCTGACCGCGTACGCCGTGACCCCCGCCCTGCGCGAGTGGTACGTCTCGGACGACATCGAGGAGCTCGAGTACGCGGCGCTGAGCCGGGCCGCGTCCGCCTCCCTGCGGCTGCTGGCCGGGGACCCCTCGGCGGCGCGCCGCCGGATCGTCGTCGCGGTCGACGTGCCGGACAAGGAGGCGGTGGTCGACCCCGACCGCGGTCTCGACGCCTCCTCGCTGGGCGAGGTCCGTATCGCCGGAGCCGTACCGCTGGCCAAGGCGGCGGCCGTGCACGCCGACGCGGACGACGCCGAGACGGACGTCTCGGCGGCGGCGGACGCGCTGGGGGCTGCGGACCAGGGTGACGACGACGCGCAGTTCACGGTGGACGGGGCGGAGGACCACGAGCTGCTGTGGTTCGGCGTGCAGGAGATTCCCGGGCTGCTGGGCTGACGGACGTCCGCCGCCGATCTCCGGCCCGACCGGTCTCCGGGCCGACCGACGTTGCCGTGTCGGTGGGTGCCGGTACCGTCTTCGCATGGGGAAGCACGGAAAGCACCTGGTCTGGGACTGGAACGGCACGCTGCTCGACGACATCGACGCGGTCATCGGGGCGACCAACGCGGCCTTCGCCGAGCTGGGGCTCGAGCCGATCACGCTCGCGCGCTACCGGGACCTGTACATGGTGCCGGTGCCGAAGTTCTACGAACGGCTGATGGGGCGGCTGCCCACGGACGCGGAGTGGGAGCTGATGGACGGCGTGTTCCATCGGCACTACTGGCAGCGCGCCGAGAACTGTGGCCTGACGACCGGGGCGGCGGAGCTGCTGGCCGCGCGGCAGGAGTCCGGTTTCACGCAGTCGCTGCTCTCGCTGGCACCCCACGCCGAGCTGGTACCGCTGGTGCGGAGGCACGGGATCGAGGAGCGGTTCGTGCGGGTGGACGGGCGGGTCGGGGCGTCCACCGAGGGGAAGTCGGGGCATATGGTCCGGCACCTTCAGGCGCTGGGGGGCGTGCCGGCGGAGCGGATCGTCGTGATCGGCGATGCCGCGGACGATGCGCGGGCGGCGGCGTACGTGGGGGCGCGGGCCGTCCTGTACACCGGTGGATCGCACAGCCGGGCGTCACTGGAGGCGGTCGGGGTGCCCGTCGTCGACTCGCTCGCGGAGGCGGTCGCCGTGGCGGAGGACCTCGTCTGAGGGCCGGGTCCTGTCCGGCGGGTGGTGCAGGAGTGGTCCGCGTGCGGCCCGGTGGGGGTTGTGCCCACCCGTTCCGCCCTGCGGAACGATCGCCCACAACCCTCGTGGGGGAGGGTGGCGGACGACCGTCCACCACCCCGTGGGGACGAGCGGACGAATGCCCACGGCCCCCTGCGCCCGCACCCCCCGGACCCCAGGGCCCTCAGCCCGTCGCCCGCAGCAGTTTCAAGAACTCCCGCATCCACGTCGGGTGGTCCGGCCAGACCCGTGAGGAGACCAGGGTGCCGTCCACCACCACCTCCGTGTCCTGGAAGCTGGCGCCCGCGGCCTGCATGTCGAGTTCCAGGGCCGGGTACGCCGTGACCCTGCGGCCCTCCAGACCGCCGATCGCCGCCGTCAGGAGCGGGCCGTGGCAGATCTGGGCCACCGGCTTGTCCGCGTCGAAGAACGACTTGAGGATCTTGCGGAGCTCCGGGTCGTTGCGGAGGTACTCCGGAGCCCGGCCGCCCGGGATCACGACCGCGATGTAGTCGCCCGGATCCACCTCCGAGAACGCCAGGTCGGCGGGCCAGCTGTAGCCCGGCTTCTCCGTGTACGTGTCGTAGCCCGGCTCGAAGTCGTGCACCACGAACCGCAGCTGCTTGCGCGCCGGAGCGGCCATATGGACCTCGTACCCCTCTTCGAGCAGCCGCTGGTACGGGTACATGACCTCCAGCGATTCCGCCGCGTCCCCGGTCACGATCAAGATCTTCGCCATGATGACTCCCAGATCGGTGGGTACCCCGCGTCCACGTTGCCCGCGGCGCCCCGCTTTGCCAAGAGGACATGTGTCGCTGTCCATAACGTCAAACTTCCACCCCCTCTTTTGTACACATACGGACCATGACGACTCCGGGGTGGAGAGCGATAGGCTTTTCCCGTGATCAGCGCGATACGCCGAGGGGGCAGCGAAGCCCCCGGCTCTCGCCCGGTCCGCTACCGCGGCCGGGCCGACATGGCGTTCGCTGATCCCTTCCGTCCGGGCCTCCCGCCGACATTGGCCGATATCCGCTCGGACATCTCTCATCACGACATAACGTCGACCTCGACCGGTAACCCCGCGCCGTGGCGTTGTGTCATTTCTTCCACCTACGTCACGCAACGGCGCGCGACAGGAGCCAGAGGACATGCAGACCAAGCTGGACGAAGCCAAGGCCGAGCTGCTCGCACGGGCTGCACGGGTAGCTGAGACCGGTCCGGTCGGGGGGCAACTTCCGACGGGGCCCGAGAAGGGGAAGCGCCCGGACAGGGACACCCTGCTCGACTACCTCCAGCGCTACTACCTGCACACCGCGCCCGAGGACCTCGCCGACCGAGACCCGGTGGACGTCTTCGGCGCCGCTCTCTCGCACTACCGGCTCGCGGAGAACCGCCCCCAGGGCACCGCGAACGTCCGCGTCCACACCCCGACGGTCGAGGAGAACGGCTGGACCTGCAGCCACTCCGTCGTCGAGGTCGTCACCGACGACATGCCCTTCCTCGTCGACTCGGTCACCAACGAGCTCTCCCGCCAGGGCCGCGGCATCCACGTCGTGATCCACCCGCAGGTCCGCGTCCGCCGCGACCTGACCGGCAAGCTCATCGAGGTCCTCGCCGCCGGGCCCGACGGCGAGCAGACCCACGACGTGCTCACCGAGTCCTGGATCCACGTCGAGATCGACCGCGAGACCGACCGCGCCGACCTCAAGCAGATCACCACCGACCTGCTGCGTGTCCTGTCCGACGTCCGCGAGACCGTCGAGGACTGGGAGAAGATGCGCGACACCGCGCTGCGCATCGCCGAGAACCTGCCCGACGAGCCCACCGCCGACGATCTGCGCCCCACCGAGGTCGAAGAGGCCCGCGAGCTGCTGCGCTGGCTCTCGGACGACCACTTCACCTTCCTCGGCTACCGCGAGTACGAGCTGGTCAACGGAGACGCGCTGGCCGCCGTCCCCGGCACCGGCCTCGGCATCCTGCGCTCCGACCCGCACCACACGGGCGAGGACGACCACCACTCCCACCCCGTCTCGCCGTCCTTCAGCCGGCTGCCGGCCGACGCCCGCGCAAAGGCGCGCGAGCACAAGCTGCTGATCCTGACCAAGGCCAACAGCCGCTCCACCGTGCACCGGCCCTCGTACCTCGACTACGTGGGCGTCAAGAAGTTCGACGCCGAGGGCAACGTCATCGGGGAGCGTCGCTTCCTGGGCCTGTTCTCCTCCGCCGCGTACACCGAGTCCGTCCGGCGCGTCCCGGTCATCAAGCGCAAGGTCCAGGAGGTCCTGGAGGGCGCGGGCTTCTCGCCCAACAGCCACGACGGCCGCGACCTGCTCCAGATCCTGGAGACGTACCCGCGCGACGAGCTCTTCCAGACCCCGGTCGACGAGCTGCGCTCCATCGTCACCTCCGTCCTCTACCTGCAGGAACGCCGCCGGCTGCGGCTGTACCTGCGCCAGGACGAGTACGGGCGCTACTACTCCGCCCTCGTCTACCTGCCGCGCGACCGCTTCAACACCACGGTCCGTGAGCGCCTGACCGGCATCCTCATGGAGGAGCTCGACGGCACCAACGTCGACTTCACCGCGTGGAACACCGAGTCGATCCTCTCCCGGCTCCACTTCGTCGTCCGTGTGGAGCCCGGCACCGAGCTGCCCCAGCTCTCCGACGCCGACAAGGACCGCATCGAGGCGCGGCTCGTCGAGGCCGCCCGTTCCTGGGCCGACGGCTTCGCCGAGGCCCTCAACGCCGAGTGCGGCGAGGAGCGCGCCGCCGAGCTGCTGCGCCGTTACGGCAACGCCTTCCCCGAGGGCTACAAGGCCGACCACTCGCCGCGCTCCGCCGTGGCCGACCTGGTCCACCTGGAGCAGCTGACCCTCACCGGCAAGGAGTTCGCGCTCTCGCTGTACGAGCCGGTCGGTGCCCGACCCGGCGAGCGCCGCTTCAAGATCTACAAGGCCGGCGACCAGATCTCCCTCTCCGCCGTGCTCCCGGTGCTCAACCGGCTCGGTGTCGAGGTCATCGACGAGCGTCCGTACGAGCTGCGCTGCGCCGACCGTACGCACGCCTGGGTCTACGACTTCGGTCTGCGGATGCCCACCCCGACCGCCAACGGCGCCTCCTTCAGCGACGACGCCCGTGAGCGGTTCCAGGAGGCGTTCGCCGCCACCTGGACCGGCCAGGCCGAGAACGACGGCTTCAACTCGCTGGTCCTGAGCGCCGGGCTGAACTGGCGCCAGGCGATGGTGCTGCGCGCCTACGCGAAGTACCTGCGCCAGGCCGGTTCGACGTTCAGCCAGGACTACATGGAGGACACCCTCCGCAACAACGTCCACACCACCAGGCTGCTCGTCTCGCTCTTCGAGGCCCGGATGTCCCCGGAGCGCCAGCGTGCCGGCATCGAGCTGATCGACGCGCTGCTCGAGGAGCTGGACGCCGCCCTCGACCAGGTCGCGAGCCTGGACGAGGACCGCATCCTGCGCTCCTTCCTCACCGTCATCAAGGCGACCCTGCGGACGAACTTCTTCCAGAACTCGACGGACGGCGTCCCGCACTCCTACGTGTCGATGAAGTTCGACCCGCAGGCCATCCCCGACCTCCCCGCGCCCCGCCCGGCGTTCGAGATCTGGGTGTACTCGCCGCGCGTCGAGGGCGTCCACCTGCGCTTCGGCAAGGTCGCCCGAGGCGGTCTGCGCTGGTCCGACCGGCGTGAGGACTTCCGCACCGAGATCCTCGGCCTGGTCAAGGCGCAGATGGTGAAGAACACCGTCATCGTGCCCGTCGGCGCCAAGGGCGGCTTCGTCGCCAAGCAGCTCCCGGACCCGTCCGTGGACCGCGACGCGTGGCTGGCCGAGGGCGTCGCGAGCTACAAGACCTTCATCTCGGCGCTCCTCGACATCACCGACAACCTGGTCGCCGGCGAGGTCGTGCCCCCGGTCGACGTGGTCCGCCACGACGAGGACGACACGTACCTCGTCGTCGCCGCCGACAAGGGCACCGCGACCTTCTCCGACATCGCCAACGAGGTCGCCGTCTCCTACGGCTTCTGGCTCGGCGACGCCTTCGCCTCGGGCGGTTCGGCCGGCTACGACCACAAGGGCATGGGCATCACCGCCCGCGGCGCCTGGGAGTCCGTGAAGCGGCACTTCCGGGAGCTCGGCCACGACACCCAGACCGAGGACTTCACCGTCGTCGGCGTCGGCGACATGTCCGGCGACGTCTTCGGCAACGGAATGCTGCTCTCCGAGCACATCCGCCTGGTCGCGGCCTTCGACCACCGCCACATCTTCATCGACCCGACCCCGGACGCGGCCGTCTCGTACGCCGAGCGGCGCCGTCTCTTCGAGCTGCCCCGCAGCTCCTGGGCCGACTACAACACCGAGCTCCTCTCCGCGGGCGGTGGCATCCACCCCCGTACCGCGAAGTCGATCCCGGTCAACGCGCAGATGCGGGCGGCCCTCGGCATCGAGGCCGGTGTCACCAAGATGACCCCGGCCGAGCTGATGCAGACGATCCTCCACTCGCCCGTCGACCTGCTGTGGAACGGCGGCATCGGTACGTACGTCAAGTCGTCCGCCGAGTCGAACGCGGACGTCGGCGACAAGGCGAACGACGCCATCCGCGTCAACGGCGAGGCCCTGCGGGTCAAGGTCGTCGGCGAGGGCGGCAACCTCGGTCTGACCCAGCTCGGCCGTATCGAGTTCGCCCGCAAGGGCGGCCCCGACGGCGAGGGCGGCAAGGTCAACACCGACGCCATCGACAACAGCGCCGGCGTGGACACCTCCGACCACGAGGTCAACATCAAGATCCTGCTCAACGGGCTCGTCACCGAAGGCGACATGACCGTGAAGCAGCGCAACAAGATCCTCGCCGAGATGACCGACGAGGTCGGCTCGCTCGTCCTGCGCAACAACTACGCGCAGAACGTCGCCCTGGCCAACGCGGTGGCGCAGTCGCCGTCCCTCCTCCACGCCCACCAGCGGTTCATGCGCCGCCTGGGCCGGGACGGAGCGCTCGACCGCTCGCTGGAGTTCCTGCCGCAGGACCGGCAGGTCCGCGAGCTGCTCAACAACGCCAAGGGTCTGAGCCAGCCGGAGCTCGCCGTCCTCCTCGCGTACACCAAGATCACGGTGGCCGACGAGCTGATCGGCACCGAGCTGCCGGACGACCCGTACCTGCGTGGTCTGCTCCACGCGTACTTCCCGACGCAGCTGCGCGAGAAGTTCGCCGACGCGGTCGACACCCACCCGCTGCGCCGGGAGATCGTCACCACGGTCCTGGTCAACGACACCGTCAACACCGGTGGCTCGACCTTCCTGCACCGCCTCCGCGAGGAGACCGGCGCGTCGATCGAGGAGATCGTCCGCGCGCAGACCGCCGCCCGCGCCATCTTCCGGCTCGGCGAGGTCTGGGACGCCGTCGAGGCGCTCGACAACCGGGTCCCGGCCGATGTCCAGACCCGGATGCGGCTGCACTCCCGCCGTCTGGTCGAGCGCGGTACGCGCTGGCTGCTCGGCAACCGGCCGCAGCCGCTCCAGCTCGTCGAGACGATCGACTTCTTCGGTGAGCGCGTGGAGCAGGTCTGGGCCGAGCTGCCGCAGCTGCTGCGCGGTGCGGACCTGGAGTGGTACCAGTCGATCCTGGAGGAGCTGACCGAGGTCGGCGTGCCGGAGGAGCTCGCCCTGCGGGTCGCCGGCTTCTCCTCCGCCTTCCCGACGCTCGACATCGTCGCGATCGCGGACCGCACCGCCAAGGACCCGATGGCGGTCGCCGAGGTCTACTACGACCTGGCCGACCGGCTGCGGATCACCCAGCTCATGGACCGGATCATCGAACTGCCGCGCGCCGACCGGTGGCAGTCGATGGCCCGCGCCTCCATCCGCGAGGACCTGTTCGCCGCGCACGCCGCCCTCACCGCGGACGTGCTCTCGGCGGGCAACGGCACCTCGACGCCGGAGGAGCGGTTCAAGGCCTGGGAGCAGAAGAACGCGGCGATCCTCGGCCGGGCGCGCACGACGCTGGAGGAGATCCAGGGCTCGGAGACCTTCGACCTGGCGAACCTGTCGGTGGCGATGCGGACCATGCGCCAGCTGCTGCGCGCGCACAGCTAGTCGGTACGTGCGAAAGGGGCCCCGCCGGTATCCGTACCGGCGGGGCCCCCGTCATACGGGGACGTCGACGGTCGAGGTCCACAGGCGCCGCGCGGCGAGCAGGGCCGCCGCGAGCAGCAGTCCGTTGCGGACCACCAGGACGGCCACGCCCGGCCAGGAGCCGGCCAGCACGTCCTCGTACAGCACCGGGTACGCGAGGGAGCTCAGCGCGGCCGCCGGCAGGAGCAGCAGAGCCACCGGTCGCATCACGGTCCGCCGCGAGGTCAGACAGACGGCGCTCAGACCGAGCAGCCAGATCATGTACTGCGGGCTGATCACCCGGCTGGTGACGGTGAAGAGCAGTACGGCGGCGAGCGCCGCGTCGAGCGGGGTCGCCTCGGTCCAGCCGCGGGCGCAGAGCCGCCACAGCACCAGCCAGACGAAGGCGAGGACCGTCAGCAGCAGCGCGAGCCGGCCCACGCTGGAGACGTACGGGCCGACGTACTCGAAGGCGCCGTAGCGGTACTGGACGGTGCCCGGCCACACGCCCGTCACCCTGGCCAGCGCGAGCGCGCTGCCGCCCATCGACTCGATCTGGACGCCACGGCTGCCCTGCGGGCGCAGGAAGCCGAGCGAGTTCGAGAAGAGGAGGGCCAGGGTGGCGAGGAGGGCGACGGCGGTGGTGGCGGCGGCGGTCCAGGCGTCGCGGGTGGTACGGCCCCTGGGCGTTCCGATCAGGGTGAGCACCGGCCACACCTTCACCAGTGTGCCGAGCGCGGCGAGCGCTCCGCCGAGGCGGTGCGCCACGGTGGGCCGGGACTTGAGCGCGAGCAGGGCGAGGACGGCGAGGGCGGTGACCTGGACGTCGTACCGGGCCAGCGGGATGTGCAGGAGCAGCGGGAGGCCGCCGACCCAGATCCAGGCACCGTGCGTGACCCGGGCGCTGTCGGCCCGGGCGAGGGCCAGGGTGATCGCGGCGTCTGCGAGGAGGGTGAGGGCGACGAAGGCCTGGAAGTACGTGAGCCAGGGCAGCACCCCGGGGGACATGATCACCAGGCCTGCGCCGGGCGGGTACTGCCAGGTGATGTCGTTCACCGGGAACGTGCCGTGGGCGAACTCCCGGTACCAGTGCTGGTAGAGGACGTGCACCTCGCGGCCGACACCGCCCACGCCCAGGGTGTCGCGCAGCAGGAGCAGCGCCATGCCTGCGCGGGTGACGACCCAGACGACGGCGAGGGCGAGGGCGGAGCCCCGGCCGACGTTGACGAACGTGGCCGAGGTGAAGGTGTCCGAGTCGAAGGGCGAGCCGGTGAGGCCGGGCGCTGCGGCGGCACAGGTGTGTGTGTCGCCCGGTTCGGGCTCCGGCTCGGGAGTCTGCTTGCGGTCCGTCGTCATCGAACCGCACTCTATTGGGGTTTGGGTGGTTTGCCCGCTTTTTATCAGCCCTTCTTGGTGAACGCCTCGTACGCCGCCACGACCTCCTCGGCCGGTCCGTCCATCCGCAGGGTGCCCGCCTCCAGCCACAGCGCGCGGTCGCAGGTCTCGGTGATCGTGGAGTTGGAGTGGGAGACGAGGAAGACGGTGCCCGCCTCTGCGCGCAGCTCGTCGATGCGCTGCTGGCTGCGGCGGCGGAACCTCGCGTCGCCGGTGGAGAGAGCCTCGTCGATGAGCAGCACGTCGTGGCTCTTCGCCGCCGCGATGGAGAAGCGGAGGCGGGCGCCCATGCCGGAGGAGTACGTCCGCATGGGCAGCGAGATGAAGTCGCCCTTCTCGTTGATCCCGGAGAAGTCCACGATGTCGTCGTAGCGGGCGTCGACCTCCGTGCGGGTCATGCCCATCGCGAGTCCGCCGAGGATCACGTTGCGCTCGCCGGTCAGATCGTTCATGAGGGCCGCGTTGACGCCGAGGAGGGAGGGCTGGCCGCGGGTGTAGATCCTGCCCTCGTTGACGGGCAGCAGACCGGCCACGGCCTTGAGGAGGGTGGATTTGCCCGATCCGTTCGAACCGATCAGGCCAATTGCCTCGCCCCGGTACGCGACGAAGCTGACGCCCTTGACCGCGTGCACCTTGCGGGCGCCGGGGGTGGCGCGCCTGGAGAAGATCCGGCTGAGGGCGGCGGTCGCGCTTCCCTTGCCGGTGCGGGCGCCGTTGACGGTGTAGGTGATGTGGACGCCGTCGGCGACGACGGTGGGGGTGCGCTCCGGGGCCGGGGTGGGGGCTCCTTCCGGACTCGGGGCCGGGACGGGGGTTGGTGTCGAGGTCTGCGTCAGGGTCTGTTCAGCCACGGCCGTAGGTCTCCTCTGCCTTCCAGAAGTAGATGAATCCGCCGGCGAAGGCGACCAGCGCCCAGCCGGCGGCGAGCGCCCAGACGTGCGGTGGCAGCTGGTCGGCGGTGAAGCTCTCGATGAGCGCGAAGCGCATCAGGTCGATGTAGACCGCCGCCGGATTGCCCTGGAGGACCGCGATCGCCGCGTCCGGGAGCCGGCCGCTCGCCGCCAGGTGCTGGATGGACCACATGGCGCCGGAGACGTACATCCATGTCCGCAGCAGGAACGGCATCAGCTGGGCGATGTCAGGGGTACGGGCGGCCAGTCGGGCCATGACGAGCGCGACCCCGGAGTTGAAGAGCGCCTGGAGGAGCAGCGCGGGGACGGCCAGGAGCCAGCTCCAGCGGGGGAACTCGCCGAAGCAGAACAGGATCGCGACCAGCACACCGAGCGAGAGGAGCAGCTGCTGGAGCTGCTGGAGCGCGAGGGCGAGCGGGAGGCTCGCGCGGGGGAAGTGCAGGGCGCGGACGAGGCCGAGGTTCCCGCTGATCGCCCGGGTGCCGGTCATGATCGACTGGGAGGTGAAGGTCCAGACGAAGATGCCCGTGATCAGGAACGGGACGTAGTCCGGGATGCCCTGCTGGACGTTCATCAGGACGCCGAAGATCAGGTAGTAGACCGCCGCGTTGAGCAGCGGGGTCACCACCTGCCAGACCTGGCCGAGCTTCGCCTGGCTGTACTGCGCGGTGAGCCGGGCGGTCGCGAACGCGCCGATGAAGTCGCGCCGCGACCAGAGCTGCCGGACGTACGCAGGAAGGGTGGGGCGGGCTCCGCTGACGGACAGGCCGTGGCGCAGGGCCAGCGCGCGCAGGTCCTGTGGGGCGTGGGGGCTGGGTTTCGTGAGCGTCCCGGTGGTCACGAGCTCGCTTTCGACGCGGGTGCAGGGCATCGCTGGCGATGGAACGGGTCCGTATCGTCGCTACGGGGAGAGTAGGACGCCATGGCGTCGCAACGCAACCGTATCGTCGTGACGTGGTCGTTCGCCGTTGGTTAGGATCCCGTTCATGACGACACCCTCCGGAACCCCTCGCCGCGCCCCCGCGGGAGCCGCCGTGCTCCGTGAGGACGTCACGGAGGCCATTCGCATGGCCGTCTTCGAGGAGCTGGCCGCCGTCGGATTCGCCCGCATGTCCATCGAGGGCATCGCGCGTCGCGCGGGCGTCGGCAAGACCGCCGTCTACCGCCGCTGGAAGTCGAAGCTCTCCCTCGTCCTGGACCTCGTCGGCGCCTTCGCCACGCAGGGGCTTCCGGCGCCGTCGACCGGCTCGCTCATCGGCGACGTGCGCGCGCTCCTCGAAGTCGCCTCGCACGCCCTGCGCCACCCCGTGGCCTCGCAGGTCATCCCGGACCTGCTGGTGGAGGCCGCCCGGCAGCCGGAGATCGCCCAGGCGATCAAGGCGGCCCTGCTCGACAGCCAGCAGGGGGTCGTCGCGCAGATCGTGCGCGAGGCGGTGGGGCGCGGCGAACTGCCCGAGGGGGCGGACCCGGACCGCGCCCTCGACGTGGTCGTGGGGCCGCTCTACTGGCGGCTCGTGGTGGTCCGCGGCGAACTGCCGAAGGGGTACCTGGACGACCTCGCCCGCTCGGCGGTGGCGGCGCTCAAGGCATGAGCACGGACGGTGCGCGCCCGACGTGAAGGCGGAGGGTGCAGGGGGGTACGGGTACGAGGGCGGGGGCAGGCCCTCGTACCCGTACCCGTAACGCCCGGTCCGGGACTACTTCACCGCGCCCGCCATCACGCCCGAGACGAACTGCCGCTGGAACGCGAAGAACACCGCCAGCGGAATCACCATCGACACGAACGCGCCCGGCGCCAGCACGTCGATGTTGTTCCCGAACTGCCGGACCTGCTGCTGCAGCGCCACCGTGATCGGCGGGGACTCGGAGTCCGCGAAGATCAGCGCGACCAGCATGTCGTTCCAGACCCACAGGAACTGGAAGATGCCGAGCGAGGCGATCGCCGGGCCGCCCAGCGGCAGGACGACCCGGGTGAAGAGCCGGATCTCGCCGGCCCCGTCGAGGCGCGCCGCCTCCAGCAACTCCCTGGGGATCTCGGCGAAGAAGTTCCGCAGCAGGAAGATCGCGAAGGGCAGTCCGAAGGCCGTGTGGAAGAGGACGACCCCGAGCGTCGTCTCGAAGATGCCGATCGTGCCGAAGAGCTTCGACACGGGGACGAGCGCCACCTGAACCGGGACCACCAGAAGCCCCACGACCACCAGGAACCACCAGTCGCGGCCGGGGAAGTCCAGCCAGGCGAAGGCGTACCCGGCGAGCGAACCGATGACGACGACCAGGACGGTCGCCGGGACGGTGATCAGGACCGTGGACACGAGCGAACCCGTGATCGTGTCGTTGGCCAGGAGCGCGGAGTAGTTCTCCACCGTCAGCTGGGCGGGGGAGGCGAAGACCTGCCACCAGCCGCTCTCGGAGATGTCGGAGGGCGAGCGGAGCGAGGACAGCAGCAGCCCGACCGCCGGCATCAGCCAGAACAGGCCGACGAGGACGAGGAAGATCCGCATTCCCCCGCCGGCGGCACGCGCGGCGAGCCGCGCGGCCGGACTCCTCCGGGCAGCGGGACCTCCCCCCGCGGCCGTACCCTTCCCCGCGGCCGACCCCTTCCGCGCAGCCGGAACCTTCTCTGCGGCCGGACTCTTCCGTGCGGCGGGACTGCTCATCGGCGGGCCTCCCTTCGCATCCGGCGGATGTTGAACGCCATCACCGGGATCACCAGAAGCAGCAGCAGGACGGCGATGGCCGAGCCGACCCCGAGATCCGCGTCCGTACCGAAGGACGACCGGTACAGCTGGAGCGCCAGCACGTTCGCGTCGTCCTGGGACGAACCCGGCGCGATGATGAACACCAGGTCGAAGACCTTCAGCACGTTGATCATCAGCGTGACGAGGACGACGGCCAGGACCGGAGCGAGGAGCGGGACCGTGATCCGGCGGAACACCTGCCATTCGTTCGCACCGTCGACCCGGGCCGCTTCCAGGAGCTCACGGGGCACGCTCGCCAGACCGGCCGCGATCAGGACCATCGCGAACCCGGCCCACATCCACACGTAGCTGCCGATGACGGCGGGTGTGACGAGCGAGGGGCCCAGCCACTCCACCCCGTTGTACTGCTCGCGGAAGTTGCTCGCGGGCAGCCGCAGCAGGGATCCGTCGGCGGCGGCCGGGAGGCCGAACGTGCCGTCGGCGGCGACCGTCGTGGACGCGACGACCTTCCCGTCCTTCACCGCCTCCACGCGCAGCCCCTTCAGACCGAGCTCCTTCGCGTCGACGACGTTCGGCTTCCCGCCGCCGCCCCGGGTGAAGTCCAGCCAGGCGGTGCCGGTGATCCGGCCGTCCCGCGGGGTCGGTTCGAGCGCTGGACGGGCGTCCTTCGGCATCTGGGCCGGCGCGACGCCGATCAGCGGAAGCCGCGCGATCTCACCCGTACGGACCGGGCTCTTGGTGATGTACGCGCCGCCACCCGCCGCCTCGAGCGGATGGACGGGCAAGGGGCGCGCCCGCGGGAAGACGGACGACTCGGCGAACGTGTCGTGGACGCCGACCCAGACGGCGTTCGCGACCCCGCGGTCCGGATCCTGCTCGTAGACGAGCCGGAAGATGATCCCGGCGGCCAGCATCGAGATCGCCATCGGCATGAAGACGATCAGCTTGAACGCCGTGCCCCAGCGGATCCGCTCGGTCAGTACGGCGAAGATCAGGCCGAGCGCGGTGGCGACGGTCGGGGCGAGGACCACCCAGATCGCGTTGTTCTTGACGGCGGTGAGGATCGTGTCGTCGGTGAAGAGCTCGACGTAGTTGTCGAGTCCGGCGAAGGAGTCCCCGGACGAGTCGAAGAAGGAGCGGTAGACGGAGTACCCGATCGGGTAGACCACGAGCGCACCGAGCAGGACCAGCGCGGGGAGGAGGAACCCCACCGCGACGGACCTGCGCGTGCCGGTGACCTTGGAGGCGGACGCCATGGCGTCAGCCCTTGTACGCCTTCGCCGCGTCGGCCTCCAGCCTCGCCTGGGTCCCCGCGATGTCCTTCGGGTTCTTCAGGAAGTCCTGGAGCGCCTTCCACTCGCCCTTGCCGGGCGTGCCGCCGAAGGACTGCGGCATCTGGTCCGACATGTCGAAGCGGAAGTCGTCGCCGGCCTCCAGCATCGCCTTGGCGATCTCGCGCTGGACGTCGTTCGGGTACGCCGTCAGGTTCAGGTTCTTGTTGGGGGAGAGGAAGCCGCCGGCGCCCGCCCAGATCTCGGCCGCGTCCGGGGAGGCGAGGAAGGTCAGCAGCGCCTGGGCGCCCTTCGTGTCCTTCAGGGCCACCGCCGCGTCTCCGCCGGTGACCACCGGGGAGGTCGCGCCCACCGCGGGGAACGGGAAGACCTTGGCGTCCGTACCGATCTTCGCGCTGGTCTGCGCGATGTTGACGGCGGCGAAGTCGCCCTCGAAGACCATCGCGCCCTTGGGCTGGTCGCCGCCCGTGAAGGTCTGGGTGACCGAGACGGGGAACTCCGTCTGCAGCGCGCCGTCCGCGCCGCCGGCGATCAGATTCGGCTTGCCGAACAGCTCGGCGAGGGTCGTGAGCGCCTGCGTGACGGACGGGTCCGTCCACTTGATCTCGTGCTTGGCCAGCTGGTCGTACTTGGTCGGGCCCGCCTGGGAGAGGTAGATGTTCTCGAACCAGTCGGTCAGGGTCCAGCCGTCCGCGCCGCCGACGGAGACCGGGGTGACGCCGGAGGCCGAGATGGTCTCGGCGGTGGCCAGGAACTCCTTCCAGGTCTTGGGCTCGGTGGCGCCCGCGTTCTCGAAGACGGCGTTGTTGTACCAGATCAGGGACTTGTTGGCGGCCTTGAAGTACACGCCGTACTGCGTGCCGTCGACGGCGCCGAGGTCCCGCCAGCCCGGCGAGTAGTTCTTGGCGAGCTGCGCCTCGGCCTCGGGGCCGACCGGCTTGAGCCACTTCTGGGCGGCGGCCTGCTGGATCGCGCCGACCTGCGGGAGCATCGCCACGTCGGGCGGGGAACCGCCGGCGATCTTCGTGCCGAGGAAGTTCACGATCGGGTCCTGCGCGGGCACGAAGGTGACGGTGGCGCCGGTGCGCTTCTCGAACTCCTTCAGGACCTTGGTGAAGTTCTCCTGCTCGGGGCCGGTCCAGACGGCCGCGACCTCGATCTTCTCGCCCTTGAGGGAGGGCAGGGTCACGGAGCTGCCGGAGGGGGCCGGTCGGCCGGGGTCCTTCTTGCCACCGGCGCTGTCACCGTCGCCGCCGCAGCCGGCGAGGGCGAGCCCGAGGGTGAGTGCGGTGACCGTGGCGACGGTCCTTGCGGCCCTGCGTGTACGAAGAGTTGTGCGCATGAATGCCCCGTCTCTCCTGTGCGCGTGCTCGTCCCGTGCGCTCAGGTCTACGCCGGGGGCTCGGGGCCCGCAATACCGCCTTGCGTGTCAACCGGGGGATCGTGATGGGCTCGTGACGTCTTGTCAGGCGCGCGTCGCGGGCGTGAGGGGCGGTACGGGCGAGGCGTCGACCGAGCGGGCGGCGCGGTCGAGCGCACTCGCGAGAAGCGCCAGATCGGTGGGGCCGTTGCCCAGCTCACGGACCGGTCGGCGGGTGGGCGGGTCACCCATCCGCTCCCACTCCAGCGGGACGACGGTCGGCCGGAGGGTCGCCGTGCGGGGGATGCGGCCGGTGACCCGCCCGGACTGGAACGGGGTCACTCGGCCGTCCGGGTGCCCGAGCCGCCCCCGGCCGGGCGCGGGCTCGTCGGGGCCGGCGGCGACGGGGGCCGGGTCGAGCACGACCCGCAGCCGGGCGCCGTGGGCCAGCTCGGTGTCCGCCGTACGGTCCGGCCGCGCCGAGGTCACGACCAGATGCACCCCGAGCCGCTCCCCGGACCGCGCCACGGCCTCGAGCGCCCGCACGACGGACCCGGCGGCAGGCCGCCCGGGCGACCCGAGCGCGGGCGCGACGAGCGCGTCGAAGTCGTCGACGAGGACGACGAGACGGGGGAGGGGGGTGGTGCCGGCAGAGTGGCCGACCGCGCCGGCGGCCTCGGGCCCGTGGGCGGCGCTTCCGGCCGCTTCGGCCCGCACGCGCGAATCCGCGCCGCCGTACGGGTCCGGCTCACCGCCGGGCCGGGGGACGCGGGCCGACGCCCGGTCCACGAGGTCGGCGTCGGCGGGGCGGCCGGTCCGGCCGCTGGGCCGGTCGCCGAGCGTGCCGTCGCCGGTGCGGGCCGTCCGACCGCTCGGGTGGTACGTGAGGTCGTCGGCGCCCGAGCGGGCCGTGCGTCCGCTGGGGCGGGCCTGGAGGTCGTCCGCGCCCGGGTGGGCGGTTCGGCCGCTGGGCAGGTACGTCAGGTCCTCGGCGCCGGGCCGAGAAACCCGTCCGCCGGGGCGGTCGGAGATGTCGCCGCCGTCGCCGCGGCGCGGCAGCCGGCCGCTCGGACGGTCACCGAGATCGTCGCCACCGGTGCGCGGTTCGGGCACGCCGGGGTGGTCACCGCTGCGCGGCGTCCGCCCGCTGGGCCGGTCGCCGAGCGTGCCGTCGCCGGTGCGGGCCGTCCGACCGCTCGGGTGGTACGTGAGGTCGTTCGCGCCCGGGCCGGGGCGGGCGCCTACGGGGCCTTCTCCTGTGCGGAGCGTGCGGCCGCTCGGTGCGTCCTCCACGCGGGCCGTGGCCCGGGCGGCCGGGGACACCGATTCCGCCGCACTCGGGGAGCGCTGGCCGATCAGGCGCCCCGTCGCCCGGCGGTCGGAGAAGTGACCGTCGCCGAGGATCTCCGCGCGGCGCTTCAGCTCGGCGCCCAGCGCCTGGGCGAACTCCCGCATCCGGACCGGGTCCGAGGCGACCAGATGCTCGGTGACGTGCGGCAGCTCCGTACACGCCGCCAGGCCCTCGCCGCGCTCGCCTCCCGCGCCGTCGACGAGCAACAGGCCCAGCCGGTCGGGCCGTCCGCCGGCCGCCAGCGAGGCGGCGATCGAGCGCAGCAGCTCCGTGCGTCCGCTGCCCGCGGGCCCCTCGATCAGCAGGTGCGGGCCTTCCTCGGTCAGGTCCACCGACACCGGCCCGCGCGGTCCGGCGCCCAGGACGGCAGTCCCCTCCCCGGCGGCGGCCCAGCGGGCCATGAGCGAGGCGGGCGTGGCCCGGGCGAGACCGAGTTCGTCGAGCAGCCGGGCGGACCGGGGCAGCGCGGCCGCCGCCGTCCGCCCGAGTGCGGCGGGGGCGTCGGTGCGCAGCGGAGCCACCGCACGCCCGAAGCGTTCGGCCCAGGCGACCGAGACGGCGTCCACCACGCCGACGGTCCCGTGGCCCGCGGCCCGGCCCCCCGCCGTACGCAGCAGCCGCAGCGCCGTCGCCACATCGCCGCTCAGCAGCGCCACGGCCCCGCACTCGCGGAAGGCGAGCGAGGCCGCGCAGGCGGTCTCGTAGGTCGCGGCGACCGGGGAGACCGGGGAGGCGGCCGGTGCCTCGGCCAGGCAGAGCAGATGGATCCCTGCCGCCGCCCCCGCGCCGGCGAGCCGGGCCGTGGTCTCGCGCAGCGCCGCCGAACCGGGGTCGCCGTCCACGATCACGACCGTGGCCGGACCTTCGTAACGGGCCGCGGCCTCGGCGACGGCCGCACGGTCGGCGCTCGGCCAGCCGGGCCCGAGGGGTCCGTCGTCCAGCCTGCGGGTGAGTTCGGCGGTACGGGCGTGAGCCTGATCGCGGTCGTACGCGAGGAGGAGCCGGCAGTCCTGGCCGTGCGCCGGGCGCAGATGCGGGAGCCAGCCGAGCCAGCCCCAGGCGCGGCGCCGCTCCTCAAGGGGGCGGTTCCGGTCCGCGCTGATCAGCACGATCTCCAGGTCGGAGGGGGAGTGCAGCGCGGTCAGCTGGGCCACCACGGAGCGGGCGAGCCCGGCCAGCCGCTTGCCGGGACCGGCGAGCCCGAGCGATCCGGCCTCGCGGAGCCCGACGGTGACGGGCACCCCGGACAGCTCGGCCCGGTCGGTCGTGCCGAGCCGGACGACGAGGGACTCCGGATGATCCGGGCCCCGCTCCCAGAGCCGGGGCCCGGGCCCGAGCGCGGTGAGCAGCACGGCGGCCGGGTCGGGCCAGGTCTCGGCGGCCTGCGGGTGATCCCCGGCCCGGTCCGCACCGGACGGGGCGCCGTCCTTCGTGCCGGCCTCGGCCCCGGGGACCGGCAGGTCCTCGCGGGGGCCGGTGAGCCGCCGGGCCCAGGCCCCGATACCGCGCTTGCCGCGCGACGGCGACGCCTGGCGCGGTGTCTGCCGGGTCCTGCTGTGCCCTTCGCCCGAGCCCTCGTCGTCCTGGGGCTCTTCGGCGCGTGCGTGCGTGGGGGAGGAAGGGGCACCGGCATGGGTCGCGTCCTGGGACACGGAGGCGTGCGGCCAGGCGTCACGCGCCTGTGGGTGCCCTTGAGCGCCGCCCCCCTGACCCGCGCCGGGCAGCCCGGATCCGCCGAGGGCCGCATCGCCGTCCGTGCCCGGTTCCGCACCCGTTCCGTACCGTCCCGAGCTGTACGGGTCCACCCGCAGGTGCCCCTCGCCGTCCGGGGTGGTCGGCAGGGAGTCCGTACCGCAGCCGCCCGGTCCCGCGAGTCGCAGGGCGGACTCGCCGAGGCGCAGCAGTGCCCCGGGCAGCAGGCGGACGGGGCGGTCGCCGACCGTCGTGCCGTCCAGCGTCGTGCCGTTAGTGGAGCCGAGGTCCGCGACCGTGACCCGGCCGTCGGCCCCGACGGTCACCGTGCAGTGCACCCGGGAGACGTCCGGGTCGTCGAGCGGGACGTCCGCGTCCAGGGAGCGGCCGATCCTGATCGGGCCGCCGTGCAGCAGATGCACCCCGCCCGCGTCCGGCCCCGCGACCACGTGGAGCCGGGCCGCGGCGCCCTCGCCGAGGCGGTCGTCCTCGCCGGGGACCTGGAGTGTGAGGACCGCGCCGTCGACGAGCGGGGGCTCGCCGAGCGCGCAGCGCCGCGTGTCGAGCCGCTCGCCGCCCGCGTAGAGCACGGTCGTGCCCGAGGTGGAGGTGTCCGGGCCGGAGACGGCCGCGGCCAGACCGGAGGCCACGGCGGCCAGTGCCGTCCCCGCCGGGGCCGTGACGAGCACGTCGCACGCGCGCCCCGTGCCGTGGCCGGCGTGCGGCGCGAGGACGGTCAGCCGGATCTGCATCGCCGTCAGCGGTCCCTTCCGCGTGATGCCCGGCAGGGGAACGCCCTGTGTCTCCCCCCACCCGGCACGGACGCGTCGTCCGGTACAGGTCGGCACGGCGCGGGGGCTCCCGACCCCTCGATGCGACGTGCTGTGTGCATCCTCGCACCTGCCACCGACAACCCGCCCGCGGGTCGCCTCCAAGTGATCTTGAATGGTCGGCTGTGGACGTAAAAGTGCCTGGTTGGGTACGCCTTACGACGGCCCCGGCAACCACCGGTGCGACAAACGCGTCTTCTTTTCGGACAAGTCGGCACCCGGAATCAGCCGCCTCGCGTTCGACCGTCGACTCGTTCGGCGGCACTAAAGTGGGTCGGACACCCGGACGGGTCACAACAGATGTCACCACACATGACAGGGACCCCGGGGCCCCAGGACCACGATCAGCAGGGAGCGCGTGACGTGCGGCCAATCGGCAGCAAGTACCTGCTCGAGGAGCCGCTCGGACGCGGCGCCACGGGCACCGTCTGGCGAGCCCGCCAGCGTGAGGCGGCGGGCGCCGAGGCGGCCGTGCAGGGCCAGCCCGGCGAGACCGTGGCGATCAAGGTCCTCAAAGAGGAGCTGGCCAACGACGCGGACATCGTGATGCGCTTCCTGCGCGAGCGGTCCGTGCTCCTCCGGCTCACCCACCCGAACATCGTGCGCACCCGCGACCTGGTCGTCGAGGGCGATGTCCTCGCCCTGGTCATGGACCTCGTCGAGGGCCCGGACCTGCACCGCTACATCCGGGACAACGGCCCGCTCACCCCGGTCGCCGCCGCTCTGCTCACCGCGCAGATCGCCGACGCGCTCGCCGCGAGCCACGCCGACGGCGTCGTCCACCGGGACCTCAAGCCCGCCAACGTCCTGCTCGCCGAGCAGGGTGGCCAGATGCACCCGATGCTCACGGACTTCGGCATCGCGCGCCTCGCGGACTCCCCGGGCCTGACCCGTACGCACGAATTCGTCGGCACGCCCGCGTACGTCGCGCCGGAGTCCGCCGAAGGCCGCCCCCAGACCTCCGCCGTCGACATCTACGGCGCGGGCATCCTGCTCTACGAGCTGGTCACCGGCCGGCCGCCGTTCGCCGGCGGCTCGGCTCTGGAGGTCCTGCACCGGCACCTCAGCGAGGAGCCGCGCCGTCCCTCGACCGTGCCCGGCCCGCTGTGGACGGTCATAGAGCGCTGCCTCAGCAAGAACCCGGACTTCCGGCCCAGCGCCGAGAACCTGGCCCGCGGACTGCGCGCGGTCGCCGCGGGCATCGGCGTGCACTCCACCCCGGCCCAGATCGAGGCGGCCGACGGCGTCGGAGCGCTGCTCGCCCCCGACCCGGCGCCGGCGCCGGTCCCGGAGACCCCCGGGGCCGCCGACCCGACCCAGGTGCTGCCCAGCGGAGCGGGTGACCGTTTCGACCCCGCCGCGGCGACCAGCGTCATGCCGACCAGCGGCCCGGGCGGCGGCGCCGACCCGACCTCGGTCATGCCTCCCGTACCGTCGCAGCCTCCGCAGGGCGGCCCCGAGGACGCGCACCCCTGGCAGAACCAGCTGCGCGCGGCCCGCGACCGCAACGAGCAGACGCAGGTGCAGTACCTGGACCCGAGCCAGGACCCGCTGCGCCGCCGTCCGCAGCGCCAGCCGCAGCCGCCGCAGGACCAGCGGCCGTACGGGCAGCAGCCTCAGCAGCCTTACGGGCAGCAGCCGCAGCCGTACCAGCAGCAGCCCCCGCGGCCCCCGCAGCGCCAGCAGTACGCACCGCAGCCGCAGCAGCAGTACGCGCCGCAGCCCCAGCAGCAGTACGCGCCACCGCAGCCGCCGCCCCAGTCCCAGCCTCCGGCCCCGCGTGAGCCGCGTCCGCCGCGTCAGCGCAGCTCCAACCCGATGCGGATCCCGGGCCTGGGCTGTCTGAAGGGCTGCCTCTTCACGATCGTGCTCTTCGTCGTCGCGGGCTGGCTCATCTGGGAGCTGACCCCGCTCCAGGACTGGGTGGCCCAGGGCAAGGGCTACTGGGAGGCCATCGGCGACATGATCTCGTCCGTCTCCACTTGGGTCTCCGAGCTCGGCGGCACCGAGAGTGGTACTACTACCGGCGGTACGGGGCAGTAGTACTGCCGATTTATCGACTTCCGAGGGGTGATTTCCCCTCGGAAGTGACGACCAGCGGCTGTGGACGCGTAACTTTGTCGCGACCGCCAGCCGCTGAGGGAGCAGTCTTGGCACGGAATATCGGCAGCCGCTACACGGCCCACCAGATCCTCGGTCGGGGCAGCGCCGGCACGGTGTGGCTCGGCGAGGGCCCCGAGGGCCCCGTCGCCATCAAGCTGCTGCGCGAGGACCTGGCCTCGGACCAGGAGCTCGTCGGACGCTTCGTCCAGGAGCGCACCGCCCTGCTCGGTCTCGACCACCCCCGGGTGGTCGCCGTCCGCGACCTCGTCGTCGACGGCAACGACCTCGCGCTCGTCATGGACCTGGTCCGCGGCACCGACCTGCGCACCCGACTCGACCGGGAGCGCAGGCTCGCCCCCGAGGCGGCCGTCGCGATCATCGCCGACGTCGCGGACGGGCTCGCCGCCGCGCACGCCGCCGGAGTCGTCCACCGCGACGTCAAGCCGGAGAACATCCTGCTCGACATGGAGGGCCCGCTCGGCCCCGGCGGGGCCCACCCGGCGCTCCTCACCGACTTCGGTGTCGCCAAGCTCATCGACACCCCGGGCCGCACCAAGGCGACCCGGATCATCGGCACTCCGGACTACCTGGCCCCCGAGATCGTCGAGGGCCTGCCGCCGCGAGCGGCCGTCGACATCTATGCCCTCGCGACCGTCCTGTACGAGCTCCTGGCCGGCTTCACGCCCTTCGGCGGCGGCCACCCGGGCGCCGTGCTGCGCCGCCACGTCACGGAGACGGTCGTCCCGCTGCCGGGCATCCCCGAGGAGCTGTGGCAGCTGATCGTCCAGTGCCTGGCCAAGGCCCCGGCCTCGCGGCTGCGCGCCTCGGAGCTGGCCAGCCGGCTCCGCGAGTGCCTGCCGCTCCTCGCCGGGCTGCCGCCGCTGGACGTCGACGAGCCGGACGACGCCGAACAGCCGACGGAGGGGTACGAGGACGAGTCCTACGCGACCCGTTCCGGCCAGGGCGCGGGCTCCGGGCACGGCTCCGGCTCGGCTTCGGGCGACGGTGCGCCGCGCCGGGCCGCCGTCCCGCTGGTCCCCGGCGCCTCGCCCGACTCCAACCGGGACACCCACACCTCCATGCGCGTCCCCGCCCCCGACGAGCTGGCCGGCGGCCCCCTGGGCACCGCCCGGGCCCCCCGCCCGTCCGGGGCCAGGAGACCCGGCTCGGCCCGCCACAAGGCGGAGGCGGTCCGCAAGCGCCGCATCACCCTCTCGATCGCGGCGGTCGTGCTCCTGGGCGCCGTGGGGGCGGGCGGCTACCTGGCGACCGCCGAGGACTCCGACGTACCGCCGCAGGACTCCAAGACGTCCACGCAGCCGTAGGGCGACCTCCCCGCGGCGTCAGGGCGCGGGCGGGCGGGTCCGGTCGCTTGCCACGAGCCGTTACGCTGGACGCGTGGCAGTCGTCGATGTATCCGAAGAGCTGAAGTCCCTCTCCTCGACCATGGGGTCGATCGAGGCCGTCCTGGACCTCGAAAAGCTGAGGGCCGACATCGCCGTGCTCGAAGAGCAGGCCGCGGCCCCGTCCCTCTGGGACGACCCGGAGGCGGCGCAGAAGATCACCAGCAAGCTTTCGCACCTCCAGGCCGAGGTCCGCAAGGCCGAGGCCCTGCGCGGCCGGATCGACGACCTGGCGGTGCTCTTCGAGCTCGCCGAGGAGATGGACGACCCGGACACCCGCGTCGAGGCGGAGACGGAGCTCGTCTCCGTCCGCAAGGCGCTGGACGAGATGGAAGTCCGCACCCTGCTCTCCGGCGAGTACGACGAGCGCGAGGCGCTGGTCAACATCCGCGCCGAGGCGGGCGGTGTCGACGCCGCCGACTTCGCCGAGCAGCTCCAGCGCATGTACCTGCGCTGGGCCGAGCGCCACGGCTACGGCACGGAGGTCTACGAGACCTCGTACGCGGAAGAGGCCGGCATCAAGTCGACCACCTTCGTGGTCAAGGCGCCGTACGCCTACGGCACGCTCTCGGTCGAGCAGGGCACGCACCGTCTGGTCCGCATCTCGCCCTTCGACAACCAGGGCCGCCGCCAGACCTCGTTCGCGGGCGTCGAGATCCTCCCGGTCGTGGAGTCGTCCGACCACGTGGAGATCGACGAGTCCGAGCTGCGCGTCGACGTCTACCGCGCGTCGGGCCCGGGCGGCCAGGGCGTCAACACGACCGACTCGGCGGTGCGCATCACGCACCTCCCGACCGGCATCGTGGTCTCCTGCCAGAACGAGCGCTCCCAGATCCAGAACAAGGCGAGCGCCATGAACGTCCTCCAGGCCAAGCTCCTCGAGCGCCAGCGCCAGGAGGAGCGCGCCAAGATGGACGCCCTGAAGGGCGACGGCGGCAGCTCCTGGGGCAACCAGATGCGCTCGTACGTCCTCCACCCGTACCAGATGGTCAAGGACCTCCGGACGGACTTCGAGGTCGGCAACCCCCAGTCGGTCCTGGACGGCGAGATCGACGGCTTCCTGGAGGCGGGCATCCGCTGGCGGAAGCAGCAGGAGAAGTAAGCAGGCCTCTCGGCCGACGCCTTCACGGCGCCGGGCCCCGCACCTACG
>NZ_JBHJTL010000064.1:0-46996 GCF_042264065.1 Streptomyces sp. NPDC056222
GGCCCCCCCCGCCCGGGCGCCGGGGCGCGTGGGGGGGGGGCGCGGCCACCCCCGCGGCGCCGCCCCGCCCCCCGGGGCCGCCACGGCGTTTCGCATATCCGATCGGCAAATACGACCGCGCCCCTTCCTTCGGGTGCAGTGTCGAGAAATCCCTCCTCCCGGAGTTTCCGGTGGCCGCGCCCCTCGTTACAGAAGGCAGGAACGACGTGCGGGAATGCCCAACAGGCCTGCACAGCAAGCGACTTGCTTGTGAACTGATGCCATAGAGGAAGGACTCCCCTCATGAAGCCCACCAAGGTCGCCGCGGTCGTCGCCGGTTCCGTCATGGCCCTGGGTGCCGCCGCGCCCGCCATGGCCGCCGAGTCGATGGCGATCCCCACCAGCCTGAACGGTGGTCTCGCGACGATTGCCAGCGAGGGCCTGAAGACGGACGCGCTGAGCAGCACCACGGACGGCTCTGTCGTCAAGGCCGTGGGGGACACCGCGACCGAGCTGAACAAGACGACCCGGAGCGCGCCGCTCATCGGTGGCCTTCCGCTCGGCGGCTGACGAACACTCGGCAGCACCGCTCCACCGCGCACATCCCCCGCGCGGACGACCGCGTTTCGCGGTCCTGACCCTCCTGGATCGCCCCCCTCGTTCCGCCGGTCGGCGGACGCTCCCACCGGCACGGGCCGCTACGCACTGTGATCGGCCGATAGAATGATTTTCTGTTCGGCTGCCGTGTGGCCGCGGCTCTCCGTAGTGTGCCGCTCCTTACGCTCTCGCCAATCCCACACGGAAGGTTGGTTCATGGAGCGACCGAAGACGGCAGCGCTCGACCTCGCACCGCAGCCGCGGCGCGCATCTGCCCGGTACCCCTGAGCCTTACGTTCCGTAACCAGTGCGTCAGTGTGACTGACGCACTGGGCGCGCGGAAAGGCCGGTCGGAGCGAGGGGGGATCCTCGCCGGTCTCTCCCTTCTCCAAGGAAGAGCGGAATGCGATCCATCATCAGTCGGAAGCTGTTCACTGCCGCGGCAGCGACAGGCATCCTGTCGCTGACCGGAGGCTTCGCCGTGGCGGCGAACACCGGAGACGGTCCGGGTGACTCACCCCAGCCGGGCGCCGGGCACCACCTTCAGGTCCCCCTGCCCGCCGATCTCTGCGGGCAGTCCTTGCACCTCGACGGCCCTGCCGCGGCCGCAGTCGGAGACCTCTGCGCCCGTCCGGGCAAGGACGAGCCGGACGGCTACGGCGACGACGGTCACGAGAACCCGCACCACCCGGGCGACCACCCGGGCGAGCACCCGGGCGAGCACCCGGGCGAGCACCCGGGCGAGCATCCGGGGGACCACCCGGGCGACCACCCGGGCGGGCACCCGACGAAGCCTCCGACGCACTCGGAGCCTCCGACGAAGCCGCCCACGAAGCCGCCGACCAAGCCTCCGACGAAGCCTCCGACGAAGCCGCCGACGCACTCGGAGCCTCCGACGAAGCCTCCGACCAAGCCGCCCACCAAGCCTCCGACGAAGCCTCCGACGAAGCCGCCCACCAAGCCTCCGACGAAGCCGCCCACCAAGCCTCCGACGAAGCCTCCGACCAAGCCGCCGACGACAACCGCTCCGCCGACTCATCCCGGCGGGCCGGGTGGGCCGGGTAAGCCCGAACTTCCCGACACCGGAGGCGACTCCGCGCTCATGGGCGCGGCCGCCGTCAGCGCCGCGCTGCTCATCGGCGGATCGGTCGTGTACATCCGCGCCGGGCGCGTCGCTCGCGCCGGACGCCGTCACTGATCAACCGTGCTGACGTAGCGTCAACGAAGGCCCTCGCCGTCACCGGTGAGGGCCTTCCGCGTTGCTGCACACGGGCGAATCTCGCGACGTTCCTTCCGGAGGGCTCGTTCACAGAGCGCATCACCACAGCACCGTCGTCACCTGCTCTGAAGGGCGTACGCAGTCATGAATCTGCGATCTCAAGCCGGCATGGGAATCCTCATGACCGCTCTCGCCTCCGCGGCCATGGCCGCTCCCGCGGCCGCCGCCGAGGCGCCGGTGATCGTTCCGCTCCAGGGCCTGGAACCGGTGATCCCGATGGACGCTCCCTCGGTGGCCTCCGGCGTCCCGCTGCCGGTGCCGGGGGGACCCACGGGCTTCCAGGAGGGGCAGTCCGGCCTTCTGCCGGACGTCGCCCTGCCGCGGGTGCCGGTCTCCAGCACGATCCCGGAGACCCTCGTCGCCGCCCCGCTGCCCGAGCTCATCGAGGGAAGCGAGCCCGGCAAGGCGCTGTTCGCCACCCCCAGCTCGCCCGTGAAGGCGACCACCCCCGGTGCGACGGTCGGCAACCCCGTCGTCGCGCCGCGCGGCGACAGGCTCGGACTGCCGGACCTCGCCGTGCCGGAGGTCGGCGTCCTTACTCCCGCGGTGAGCGGAGCGCTGGATTCCCAGGCGGGTCTGGCGCAGCCGACGGCCTGACGGCGGTCTTTTGTACGACCAATGGCCCGGTTGGTGAAGACACGATTCTTCCCCGCCACCCGAGGGGTCGTTGCTCGTTACAACAGAAGGCTTGTCGCATGGCCGTGGCCCGCAGATCCACAGGGTTCGCTCCGCCGTATCCGACGGTGGGCATCCCGGTGGTCTGCGGGCCTTCCTCACGTCATTTCGTCTCGTCCGGCCTAAAGGCCGTGACCCGTGCGCCTTTTCGGCGTTGAACGGGAACGTCGGCCGTCATTCTCGCGGTCGCCTTTCCACGTTCAAGGAGTTCCTGATGTCTCGCATCGCGAAGGCTGCAGCTGTCCTCGCCGGCACGGGTGCCGTTGCCCTCAGCGGAGCCGGCATGGCCGTCGCCGACTCGGGCGCCGAGGCCGTTGCCGCCCACTCTCCCGGTTTCGCCTCCGGCAACGTCGTGCAGGTCCCGGTCCACGTCCCGGTCAACCTCTGCGGCAACACCGTGACGATCATCGGTCTGATCAACCCGGCGTTCGGCAACCAGTGCGCGAACGTCGACGGTCACCACAAGGGTGGCCACGACGGTGGCTACGGCGGCTGATCACCCCTCAGTAGCGAGCGGCCCCCCGGCATCTGCCGGGGGGCCGCTTCCGTTCTCGTGAGCGCGGTACGGGGCTCCGCGCGGACCGCTACGCGTAGCGGTAGATCCCGCTGTGGTCGAGCATCTCGGCCGGGGTGACACCCCATGGGCCCATCTTCTCGTCGCGGGCAGCGATCCGGCGGTACTGCGACTCGCCCAGCTGCGGGGGGTGCACCGGCACATAGCCGGCCCGCGGATTGCGCTGCTGCCAGCGCGACCAGAGCAGATCGACGAACGAGTGGTGGAGCCAGAAGACCGGGTCGTTCACGGAGGCCCCGCCGAGCATGAGACCGCCGACCCAGCGGTGCACTCGGTTGTGGATATGGAAGCGGTCGTTGCCCCGGCCCGGGGACCAGCCCTCCAGCCGGTTGCGGAACCCCGACGCGCTCGTGGAGTTCCAGGGCTCCACGTCGTACACCGTCTCCGTCATCACCTCGTCGAGCTGCGCCTCCGTCGGCAGCGAGATCGGATCCGAGGGGCGGCCGAAGTCCCTGGTCAGGAATCGGCCCTCGGTCATGTTGTGCACCACGGTCCAGCGGCCGCCCGCGTAGGCGAAGGGGCCGGTCGTCACCTGGAGGTCGCTGCGCCGCCCGTTGCCGCCCATGAAGTCCTCGCTCCAGAGCGAGGCCGCCGGGGTGTTGTCCCGGGTCCAGTCCCAGTACGGCACGGTGACCGACGGGTCGATCCCGCGCAGCGCCCGCTCGAACTCCAGCAGGAACTTGCGGTGCCAGGGCAGGAAGCTGGGCGTCATATGGGCGACGCGCAGACGGTTGTCCCCGTCGGCGACGTAGTAGTCGATGTGCGTACGGACGAAGCGGTCGTACGCGCCCGTCCGCTTGAGCTCCAGGACCGCGGCCACGAACTTCCGCCGCTCGGCGCTCGTCAGATCGCGCTGGTTCTTACGCGTGTACACCACGCGAGCTCCCTCCCGGGTGGACACCGTGAGCGGCGGCGAAGCGGCTCAGCGGGGCGGACCCCAGCTCGTCCACGGCCGCGCGGGTGGCCGCCAGCGGCGTCGGATAGGTCTGGTAATGGTCGATCGGGGTGAGATAGCCGCCGTCCGCGCAGCGCATCAGATGCAGCGGCCGCCCGTCGACGAGAACCTCGGGCACCCCCGCGGGGGTGCGGCGGGCCTGGATGCGGCGGCCCCCGTACATCTCGTCGAAGATGTCGCCGGAGGCGACGGGGAGCCGGCGCGGCGCGGTGGCGATACGGGCCAGCGCGCCGCCGGTGAACGCGGCGACGGTCAGGGTGAAGAGGGACCGCAAAGCGACGCGGCGCGTGACGATCATGAGTGATCTCCTGATGTCGGCTGGGGGTCCCCCGCCGAAGGCAGGGGAAGCCCTCAGGGCACAACGATGGAAACCCGACTTCGTTGCGAGTGACATGCCAGCGGGATGAATGTCGGCCGATCGAGTGAATTCGGTCCGGGGTGACGGCTGTTCGACCACTAGCATCCGGATTCATGACCTCTCCCAATGTCGTTTCCTCGGCGCGCAGCGAATCCCCCTTCGGGACGCTCACCGTCGTTCCGTGGACCGTCGGTCCCACCGCCGATATCCCCGTCACCCCCTTTCTGATGGTGTATTCGCTCGGGGACGGCCGCGAGGGCCCCGAGGCCGGCGAAGAGGCGATGCGGGCCACTCTCGAAGGCATGGGCCTGCCGCTCGGGGGCCGCGTGGTCGACGCCTCGATCGAGCGGGGGACCGGTGCGCATCTGCTCGTCGAGGCCCAGCGGGCCGTGCTCACCCTGCCGTTCATGAAGGTGCAGATCCCGGTGCCGGAGGAGTGGGAGGCGGCCGCCCACGAGAACGGGCACGCCTACCTCATCTGCTCCGTCCGCCCCTGGCCCGACGCGGTGCCCGGAGAGGAGCTCACGGACGAGCGGCTGAGGTCCTTCGTCACCGACGACGAGGTCGTGGGGGCCGCGGCGCACCTTCTGCTGCCCGTCCGGCGGCTGCAGGGCTGAGCGGCGAGGGGGCACGTCATGGCGACGGTCAACGTACGGGGCGGGGTGCTGCCGGGGCAGCGGCAGGAGGAGGCCCGGGAGGACGCCGGGACGATCGGTGCGAGCCGGGCACTCGGTCTGCTGCTGATGATCACCGGGGCGGCCGGGGTGCTGGCCGCCTGGGTCATCACGATCGACAAGTTCAAGCTCCTGGAGGACCCGAACTTCCAGCCGGGCTGCAGCCTCAACCCGGTCGTGTCCTGCGGCAACATCATGAAGAGCGAGCAGGCCTCGGTCTTCGGCTTCCCGAACCCGATGCTCGGCCTGGTCACGTACGGGATGGTCGTCGCCATCGGCGCCGGGGCCCTCGCCGGTGCCCGCCACCGCGGCTGGTTCTGGCTGGGCCTGAACGCCGGGATGTTGTTCGGCGTCGGGTTCTGCACATGGCTGATGCACCAGTCGCTGTACGAGATCAACGCGCTCTGCCTCTGGTGCTGCTTGGCCTGGACCGCGACGATCGTCATGTTCTGGTACGTGACCTCGCACAACGTCCGCACGGGTGTGCTGCCCATGCCCGCCGCCGTGAAGGGGTTCTTCGAGGACTTCACCTTCGCGCTGCCCGTCCTGCACATCGGGATCATCGGGATGCTGATCCTGACCCGATGGTGGGATTTCTGGACGAGCTGACGTGACTCTCCTCTCCTGGCCGCGGGCAGCACTGATCGTGCTGCTCGCGGCCGTTCTCGCGCTCGTCCTGCCCGACGGCCGCATCGCGCCGGGCTCCCGGCATCTCGCGGCGCCGGCCGCGCCCGACCCGACGCCGTCCGTGCCCGACCCGACGCCGGTGACGGTGCCGTCCGGCTTCTTCACTGGCTCCGACGAGGCCGGCGTGCGGCGGATCGCCGAGGTGCAGCGCTGGCTGGGCGGCGGGTCGCTGACCGTCGGACACACCTATCTTCCGGGCGACCGCTGGTCCAACATCGAGGGCCATCGCGAGCTCTTCGAGCCGTGGGCGCGGTGGAAGGAGGAGCAGCCGGGGCGGCTCTTCGTCCTGAACGTGCCGCTGCTCGACCGGAACGAGGAGGGGCTGGCGGACGCCGAGGTCAGGGCCGGGCTGCGGCGCGGGGCGGCGGGGTCGTACGACGGTCACTTCCGGATCCTGGGGGAGCGGCTCGTCGAGAACCGGCTCTCCGACGCCGTGCTCGTGGTCGGCTGGGAGATGAACGGCACCACCTACAGCCACCGGTGTGGACCGGACCCGGAGAGCTGGAAGGCGTACTGGCGGCGGGTGGTGGACGTGCTGCGCGCGGTGCCGGGACAGCGGTTCCGTTTCGACTTCACCGCCAGCCGGGGGCGGGACGCGGTGGAGTGGACGCGCTGCTACCCGGGTGACGCGTACGTCGACATCATCGGGCTCGACGCCTACGACCAGCCCGAGGGGCTCTCCTTCGAGGAGCAGGTCACCGAGGACTTCGGGCTGGCGCACCATGTGCGCTTCGCGGCCGAGCACGGCAAGCCCGTCTCGTACCCGGAGTGGGGTCTCTTCCGCAACGGCGACAATCCGGCGTACGTACGGGGGATGCTCGACTGGTTCGCGCGGCACCGGCCGGTCTACCAGACGTTCACGGACTACTGCCCGCACGGGGTGTGGGGGTGTCCGGACAATCCGGAGTCGGGGCGGGTCGTCAGGGGAGCGCTCGGAGCGACAGACCACCCTTGAGGGTGTCGACGGTCCGGTCGAGAAGGCGGACCAGGTCGTCGGTCTGTCCGCGCTCGGCCCAGTAGACGGTCGCCTCGCGCAGGGCGCCGAGGACCGCCGCGGTGAAGACCCGTACCTCCAGGTCGTCGGCGTCGCGGCCGGTGCGCTCGGCGAGGGCGCGGGCCAGCAACTGCGCGGTCTCGGCGGCGGTCTCGGTGAGCCGGGCCCGTACGGCCGGGACCTCGACCATGACGCGGGCGCGCAGCCGGGTCTCCTCCGGCTCGTCGGCGAGCGCCGTCGCGACCGCGTCGAGGACGACGGCGCGCAGGGACTCCAGCGGCTCCTCGCCGGCCGGCCGGGCCCGCAGCCGGGCGTCGAGGACGGCGTCGCTCTCGTCGGTGAGGAGGATGTCCTCCTTGACCGGGAAGTAGCGCACCACGGTGGAGGGGGAGACGTCGGCCGCCGCCGCGATGCGCTCCACGGTGGCCGCTTCGTACCCCTGCTCGGCGACGAGCTGGTAGGTGGCCTTCCGGATCGCGGCGCGGGTCCTGAGCTTCTTGCGTTCGCGCAGGCTGGGCGGAGGGCTCTGTTCGGCGGCCATGGCCGCCATTGTGGGGCTCACGCGTGCTGGTAGGCGACCAGCGAGATGCCGACGTAATGGACGATGAAGGCCGCCAGGGTCAGCGAGTGGAAGACCTCGTGGAAGCCGAACCAGCGCGGGGACGGGTTGGGCCGCTTCATGCCGTAGATCACGCCGCCCGCGCTGTAGAGCAGTCCGCCGACGATGACGAGGACGAGGACGGCGATGCCGCCGGCCCGCATGAAGTCGGGCAGGAAGAAGACGGCGGCCCAGCCCATCGCGATGTAGCAGGGCGTGTACAGCCAGCGCGGGGCGCCGACCCAGAAGACCCGGAAGGCGATGCCGGCCGCGGCGGCGGCCCAGACCGCCCACATGAGCGGCCGCCCGGTGGAATCGGGGAGCAGCAGCAGCGTGAGCGGGGTATAGGTGCCCGCGATGATCAGAAAGATGTTGGCGTGGTCGAGGCGCCGCAGGATGGCCTCGCCGCGCGGGCCCCAGTTGCCGCGGTGGTACAGCGCGCTGATGCCGAAGAGCAGGCAGGCGGTGAGGACGTAGATCCCGCAGGCGATCCGGGCGCGCGGAGAGTCGGAGAGCGCGACGAGGGTGAGACCGGCGACGATCACCGCCGGGAACATGCCCGCGTGCAGCCAGCCTCTGAGCCTGGGCTTCAGCAGATGCGGGTGGGACGAGGTGTGCTCTATCCGGGTCACGTCCGGCACGGCTGAAGTCATGAGCCGAATGCTACCTACGCCCCCGTAGGTCCCGGATAGGAGTGGCGATGCTCACGTGTGCGGCCCTCTGGACATATGGGCGTATGCGTCGGATGATCAAATGAGTGCGGTCGGCACCGGATGAGCAGCTACGACGCATCCGGGTCGCAGCCCCCACGGGGCAGACATCTAAAAACCCCTCATCAAGGAGCAATCGTGGCGCGCGAGAACGCGGCTCCCACCACCCTTCCGACCAAGCACCAGGAGCTGATCTCCTGGGTGAACGAGATCGCGGCGATCACGCAGCCGGACGCCGTGGTCTGGTGCGACGGATCCGAGGCCGAGTACGAGCGCCTCTGCGAGGAGCTCGTCGCCAAGGGCACGTTCAAGAAGCTTGACCCGATCAAGCGACCGAACTCGTACTACGCCGCCTCCGACCCGACCGACGTCGCGCGCGTCGAGGACCGGACCTTCATCTGCTCCGAGAAGGAGGAGGACGCGGGCCCGACCAACCACTGGAAGGCCCCGGCGGAGATGAAGGAGATCTTCGCGGGCGAGAAGGGCATCTTCCAGGGCTCGATGCGTGGCCGCACCATGTACGTCGTGCCCTTCTGCATGGGCCCGGTCGGCTCGCCGCTCTCCGCGATCGGCGTCGAGATCACCGACTCCGCGTACGTCGCCGTCTCCATGCGCACCATGACCCGCATGGGACAGGCCGTCCTCGACGAGCTCGGCACCGACGGCTTCTTCGTGAAGGCCGTCCACACGCTGGGCGCCCCCCTGGAAGAGGGCCAGGAGGACGTGCCGTGGCCCTGTAACTCGACCAAGTACATCTCGCACTTCCCCGAGAGCCGTGAGATCTGGTCGTACGGCTCCGGCTACGGCGGCAACGCCCTGCTCGGCAAGAAGTGCTACGCCCTGCGCATCGCGTCCGTCATGGCGCGTGACGAGGGCTGGCTCGCCGAGCACATGCTGATCCTCAAGCTCACCCCGCCGCAGGGCGAGTCCAAGTACGTCGCCGCCGCGTTCCCGTCCGCCTGTGGCAAGACCAACCTCGCCATGCTGGAGCCCACGATCTCCGGCTGGACGGTCGAGACCATCGGCGACGACATCGCCTGGATGCGCTTCGGCGAGGACGGCCGCCTCTACGCGATCAACCCCGAGGCCGGCTTCTTCGGCGTCGCGCCCGGCACCGGCGAGCACACCAACGCCAACGCCATGAAGACCCTCTGGGGCAACGCCGTCTTCACCAACGTCGCGCTGACCGACGACGGCGACGTCTGGTGGGAGGGCATGACCGAGGAGCCCCCGGCCCACCTCACGGACTGGAAGGGCAACGACTGGACGCCCGAGTCCGAGACGCCGGCCGCCCACCCGAACGCCCGCTTCACCGTCCCGGCCTCGCAGTGCCCGATCGCCGCGCCGGAGTGGGAGGACCCCAAGGGCGTGCCGATCTCGGCGATCCTCTTCGGTGGCCGTCGTGCCTCCGCGGTGCCGCTGGTGACCGAGTCCTTCAACTGGAACCACGGCGTCTTCCTCGGCGCGAACGTCGCCTCCGAGAAGACCGCCGCCGCCGAGGGCAAGGTCGGCGAGCTGCGCCGCGACCCCTTCGCCATGCTGCCGTTCTGCGGCTACAACATGGGCGACTACATGGCCCACTGGGTCAAGGTCGGGGGGACCGCTGCGGCAAAGGGCGACGCCGCCAAGCTCCCGAAGATCTACTACGTGAACTGGTTCCGCAAGAACGACGCCGGCAAGTTCGTCTGGCCCGGCTTCGGCGAGAACAGCCGCGTCCTGAAGTGGATCGTGGAGCGCCTGGAGGGCAAGGCCGAGGGCGTCGAGACCCCGATCGGCATCCTGCCGACCGTCGACTCGCTCGACACCGAGGGCCTGGAGCTGCCCGCGGAGGACCTCGAGTTCCTGCTCAAGGTCGACCGCGACGTCTGGCGCGAGGAGGCCGCCCTGGTCCCCGAGCACCTGAACACCTTCGGCGACCACACCCCGAAGGAACTGTGGGACGAGTACCGCGCGCTGGTCGAGCGCCTGGGCTGATCCCGCACCTCAAGACTCGTGGCGGGTCGCCCCGAACACCGCCCTGACCAGTGGGGTCACGAACGGCTCGTCACGATGCACACCGGTCCCCCGAAGCCCCCTCACGGCTTCGGGGGCCGGTGCTTTCTGTTCCTCGACCGATGGTCGAGGTCAGGGATTGCGACGGTCTTCGAGGTACTGCGTGTGCGTGCGCTGGCGCATCGCCTCCGCGTCCTGGAGGGCGGCCGCGATCTCGGCGGCCTCGGCGTGCAGCGCCGTCAACTGGCGTTCGAGATGGCGCTCCGGGGGCTCGGAACCCGGCGTGACCCGGGTCCACCAGCGCGTCCGTACGAAGGTGTCCACCGCCTCCGGGATGTCCTGGCGCACCGCCCGGGCCAGCACGTGCAGATGCTCCGGATCGCTCACCCAGCCCGGCGCGAGCAGCGCCTCGACCAGGGCGTCCAGCTCGGTGAGACGGCCGGCCGCGGCGGGCGGCAGCTCGACCTCCGCGAGATAGCCGCGCAGGGTCGCGAAGTCCGCCCGCAGGGCGTCGAGCTGCTCCGCCGCGTCAGGGAACTCCGGCGCCGACGGCCGCTCGGGCGGGGCGATCAGCGCGCCCGCGCCGTACAGGCCCACGACGACCACGGGCCAGAGGGAGCCGGCCGCACCGGTGAAGGTGAGGGCCAGCCCGGCCAGGCCACAGGCGCAGCCGGTCAGGTTCTTGCGGGACTCGAGGAAGGCGACGGCCTTACTGGTAGCCACGGATCTCCTCGAAGGCTCCGTCCAGCGAGCCCTTGGTGGCGTCGAAGAGCCGGCCGCCGGTCAGGGACGCGATGTGGTCGAGTTCGGTGCGGTCGGAGTCCCCGAAGAGGATCGGGAAGACCGGTGTCCGCTGCTGGGCGGGCGACTGGCCCCGGTAGAACGAGTCGAACGCGGTGGCCGGTTCGCCGTCGGTGTTCTCGCCGTCCGTCATCAGCACGATCGAGGTGAAGGTGTCGTCGTCGGACGCGGTCCCGAGATGCTCGTACGCCTCCTTCAGGCTGGAGTAGATCGCGGTGCCGCCGGAGGCGGAGAGCCCGCCAGCCTGGGCGCGCATGGCGTCGATGGCCGTCTGCGGGGCGGCCGGGTCGACCGTGTACGTACGGACCTCGCCCTGCTTCACCGCGGAGCCGAACGGCATCAGGGTGACCGTCTCGCGGTCCCGGAAGTCCCCGGTCAGCTCGGCCAGCGCCGACCTGAGCCGGGTCAGCCGCTCGCCCTCCATGGAGCCGGAGGTGTCGAGGACGTAGACGGTGCGGGAGGGGCGGCGGAGCTTGTTCTCGTACGCGTCGAGGAGGCCGTCGGCGACGGACCGGCTGCCGGGGAAGGGCAGTTCGCGGCGCTGGTCGGCGGTGAGCGGCGCCGCGAGCTCCACACCAGGGACCACCGGGCGGCGCAGGGTCCGGTTGGTGATCATCCGCTGGGCGCTCGGCGTGCGGAGATGGGCGGTGAGGCTCGCGGCCGCCTGCTTCGCGTCCGGGCTCGCGGAGGTGAGGAGCGTGAAGGGGTAGTCGGCGGTGACGACACCGTCGGCGGGGCGGACGACCGTGAGCTTCTCGGCCGAGTTGAGCAGCACGGACTCGTAGTTGATCAGTGCGTCGACGTCGGTGCGGCGGGACCAGGCGGTGGCCAGCCAGCCCGAGGAGCCGGACGTCAGCTTCTGGCCCCCGAAGAACTCCTTGAGCTTCGGGGTGGCCGCGGCGACGTCCTTCTCGGTGAGGGCGGACTGCGCGCCGGAGAGCCCGGAGGCGATGGAGACCAGCGCGGAGAAGCCGGAGTTGGAACGGGCCGGGTCGGTCATGCCGTAGCCGAGCTTCTTGTCGGCGACGGCCTGGTGGATCTGCGACCAGGTGACCTTGGCGGGGTCCCAGCCGAGGCCGGCCACGGCGCCCGGCCGGAGGCCGAGGGCGACCGGGGAGGTCATGATCGGGGTCTCGCCGGTGATCTTCTTCGCGGTGTCGGGACGCAGCCGCAGGTAGTCGTTGGAGGAGAGCCAGACAGCGTCGTACGACTTCTCCGCCGCGCCGGACGCGATCTGCTCGACGGCGTCGAGCGTGCCGGCGTAGGTGGGGCGGACCGTCACCCCGGTCGCCTTGTGCGCCTCTTCGAGAACGGGCTCCATGTCCGCGAGCTCGGACGAGGCGAGGACGCGGAGCGTGCGGGGCGAGTTCGCCCGCGTACCGCCGTCGCCGTCGTCGCCGTCACCACCGGCGGTGCAGGCGGTGACGGCGACCATGACCGCGACGAGCGCGAGGGCCAGGGCGGAGGGGCGGGTGGCGCGCCGAGAGCCCGTGCGGGCGGTCACGTCGTCGGTGGGGGTGGTGGCCGGCGTCGGTCTGCCGGACCCCGGTGCCGAGGGTGTCATTCCTGGCCGCCTTCCAGTGCGCTCCTGCGGCGGGTGCGGTCCAGGTAGGCGCCGGCCGTGCGGAGTTCGGAGGTCAGGGACTCGACCGTCGCCGCCATCGACTCCGTCGCCTGGACCTTGTACGTGTCGATCGCGTCGAGCGTCCGGTAGATCTGCTGGAACGCCGTGCGCAGGGTCTCCGCGCCCACGGCCGGGTCCGCCGCGATGCGCTGGATCTCGCCGCTCTGGGTCGCCAGCATCTCCGCGTTGCCGCGGATCAGGTCCTCCGTCGTCGACCGCAGGACGTTCACCTGCTCGACCACCTTGCGCTGGTTCTCCAGCGCGGAGGAGAGCATCACCGCGATCCGCAGCGCCGAGACGGTCGTCGTGGCCGCCCGGTCGACGCCCTTGATCAGCTCGTCGTTGTTGCGGCGGACGACGTCCATCGCCAGGTAACCCTGGGCACAGACGGCGAGTTGGGTCAGCAGGTCCTGGTGCTTCTGGCGGACCGGGAAGAGGACGTCGGAGCGCAAGGCGTCCGCCGCCGACGGGTCCGCCGTCAGCGCGATGCGCTCCTCCACGGCCGCGTCGAGCGCCTCGGTGAGGACCGCGTACTCCTGGAGCTTGCCCATGGTCTCCCAGAGCCTGGCCCGCTCGGTCTGCAGCGCCGCGTTGTCCCGGCGCAGCTCGTCCTGGCCTCCGCGCAGCGACCCCACGATCCGGTTCAGCGTGCCCTGGGAGGAGGCGTACTTGGCGACGTGGTCGCGCAGCTTGTTGCCGCCCGGCAGCTTGGACAGGAGCCGCCGGGCACCCCTGCCGGGGGTGTCGCGCGGGTCGAGGTCCTCGACCGTGCGACGCAGTTCCACCAGCGAGGAGCCGACCCGCGACTGGGCGTCGCCGCCGCCGTCGGCCAGCGAGCGGACCGTACGGTCGAGCATCCGGTTCGACTGCGCCGCCGCGCTGCGCATCTCGCCGGCCCCGAGCGTGGTGATCTCCCCGATGCGGCCAGCGAACTCGGGCGAGCGGGTGTCGAGCCCGGCGAGCGAGCCGACGTACTCGACCGCCCTGCGGGTCATCTCCGTGCGGACGGACTCGTCGAGCGGGACGAGACCGGAGGCCTGTTCGGTACGGACCGGGGCGACCGGCTCCGGCGGGGTGAGGATCAACGGGGCTTCGGGCGTGGTCATACGGGGTCCCCCTGGGTACGGGCCCGCCGCGCCATCTCGTGCAGCACTTCGCTGGTGGGCACGGGCGCCTGGCGGACTCCGGTCATGGTCTGGTTGAGGCGGTCCTTGAGTGGTGCGGTCGCGGCCGTGAACTCGGCGGCGGCGCCCTGCGGACGGAAGCCGTGGCCCACCGCGAGCTGACGCAACTCCTTGTCGGAGGTGAGCAGTTCGCCGAGCGCCCGGCCGTTGTCGCTGAGCGGTACGACCGTGTGGTCGCTGATCACGGTGGTGTCGGGGTACAGCACCACCAGGTCACCCAGGTCCTGCTTCGCCAGGAGCGGGGAGGCGACCTGGGACTCGTACACGAGCACCAGCTGATTGCCGACACCACTGATGAAGTCGCGGAACGGGGCGTCCGAGCCGGACTGCTGGGCGCCCTGCACCTGGATCAGCTTGCGCAGCAGCGGCGCCGTACGGTCCACGGCCGCCTTGTCGCCCGCCACCTTGCCGCCGTCGGCGACATAGCTCGCCGCGGCCAGGTAGAGCGCGCCGGAGTTGGAGGCGACCGGGTCGGTCGACGTGATGAAGACCGTGCCGCTCAACTCGGGATGTCCGGCCGCGCCCTTGAGCTGCTGCCAGGTCCGGTCCGCCTTCGCGGCCTCCAGGTACGGGCCCATGCGCAGGGTGCCGGTGCGGCCTCCGGCGCCCAGGGCGACCAGGCCGTTGTCGGCGAGGACCTTGGCGGCGGAGCTGTGGGCGACGACCACGAGCGGCGAGTAGAAGGGGCGCAGCACGGCGCCCTTCACCTTCGTCCGGGCCCGCAGCTCGTCGGCCGGCGCCTTGGACGACGGGAACGCGAAGTCATAGCCGTCGAGCGGCAGTTGCTCCATGTCCCAGGACCCGGAGGTCTCCGCCTTCACGGTGAAGCCCTTGTCGGCCAGGGTCTTCACCACCTTGGGATCGGCGAAGAACTCCGCCTTCTCCGATCCGATCACTCCTCGCACGGTCTTCGTTGCCGTGCCCTTGTCCTTGCCGCCGCCCGCCACGAGGGCGGCGGCCACACCGCCCAGGAGCAGGACGGCGAGGACGATTCCCAGGATGCGTCTCACGGGAGCAGGTTGCTCGCGGAAGCCCACATTCCAGGGGGAGTTGGGTGGACGGGGGGTGAAGTGGTGATCCCGGTACCGAACCGGAGCGCCGTGTACCGTGCTCGCCTCCGGGGCGAGGACCCGGCCGGGCGGTGCGACGGCCGCCGGGGTGTCCGGAGCTGGGTGGCACCCGGGCAGCGCGCCTCCCCGGCACGGGGCCCGGGGCCGTCAGGGGGTGCTGACCAGCTCGTCGGAGGCCAGTGCCGCGGTGTGCGCGTCCATGCGCTCGGCGGCGAGGATCGCGACGGCCGTGTCGGCCCGGGAGGCGGCGACGACCAGGGCGCGACCCGCGAGGGCGTGGGCGCGCCGGTGCAGCGACTGGGGGTTCGAGCCACTCAGGCCCGCATGACGGGCCGGCGGCGCGCCGCGCAGCCGCGCAACCTGCCGGGCGATGAGCTCTCCGGCCGCCGCGTCGCCCAGCTCGTCCGTGACGGCGAGCAGCGCGGCGAGATGCCCGGCGAGCTGAATGTCCAGCTCTTCCTCGCGGGAACGGTGCGGGTACGCGTCCTGGTCGTCGTCGGCCATCCGGTGGACCGACTTCGTGCGGATCGGTTCGTACATGGGGACGGCCTCCTGCAGTAGCTCTGCAGCCATCCTAGCTTGGATTCAATCTAAAGTTGAGCCATGTCCGGAAGGTGAGAGGCTACGGCTGGCTGTACCCGTCCAGGAACCGCCCGATCCGCGTCACCGCGTCCGCCAGGTCCGAGGCCGTGGGGAGCGTGACGATCCGGAAGTGGTCCGGCTCGTGCCAGTTGAAGCCGGTGCCGTGCACCACCATGATCTTCTCGGCCCGCAGCAGGTCGAGGACCATCTGCCGGTCGTCCTTGATCTTGTAGACGTTCGGGTCGAGCCGCGGGAAGAGGTACAGGGCGCCCTTCGGCTTCACACAGGTCACGCCCGGGATCTGCGTGAGCAGCTCGTACGCCGTGTCGCGCTGCTCGAGCAGCCGGCCGCCGGGCAGGACCAGGTCCTCGATCGACTGCCGGCCCTGGAGGGCGGCGGCCACCGCGTGCTGCGCGGGCATGTTGGCGCACAGTCGCATGTTGGCGAGGATCGTGAGCCCCTCGATGTACGAGGTGGCGTGGGCCTTGGGGCCGCAGACCGCGAGCCAGCCGGAGCGGAAGCCGGCGACCCGGTAGTTCTTGCTCATCCCGTTGAAGGTGAGGACGAGCAGGTCGGGCGCGATGGCGGCGGTGGGGGTGTGCGTGGTGCCGTCGTAGAGGATCTTGTCGTAGATCTCGTCCGAACAGACGACCAGGTTGTGGCGGCGGGCGATCTCGGTGAGGGAGCGGAGCATCTCGTCGTCGTAGACGGCACCCGTGGGATTGTTCGGGTTGATGATCACGATCGCCTTGGTGCGATCGGTGATCTTCCGCTCGATGTCGGCGAGGTCCGGCATCCAGTCCGCCTGCTCGTCGCAGCGGTAGTGCACGGCCGTACCGCCGGCCAGGGAGACCGAGGCGGTCCACAGCGGATAGTCCGGGGCGGGGACCAGCACCTCGTCGCCGTCGTCGAGCAGCGCCTGCATCGACATCTGGATCAGCTCGGAGACGCCGTTGCCGAGGTAGATGTCCTCGACGGAGAGCGGAATGCCCTTGGTCTCGTAGTGGCTCATCACCGCGCGGCGGGCGGAGAGCAGCCCCTTCGCATCGCCGTAACCATGGGCGTCGGCGAGGTTGCGCAGGACGTCCTCGAGGATCGCCGGCGGGCACTCGAAGCCGAAGGCGGCCGGGTTTCCGGTGTTGAGCTTGAGGATGCGATGACCCGCAGCCTCAAGCCGCATCGCCTCTTCGAGCACCGGACCCCGGATTTCGTAACAGACGTTGGCGAGCTTCGTGGACTGGATCACCTGCATGTCGAGAGCTTACGGCGGGCCGGAGCAGGGCGCCTCGTGTTTTGGGACACGTCGGGCGGAACGGAAGGGCGGCACGGGGCGGCGGGAGGGGCGGCGGGAGGGGCGGGGGCCGGGGAAGTGGGCGGTGCGCCGGGGTGCGCGCCCGCTCCGTAGAATTCGCGGCCATGAGCCGCCACCAGGACGACCGTGCCGCACGCGCCCCCGGGCGACGCCGCCGTCATGCCACGGCGCGGCCGGCCCCTTGGGGGCGCAGGCTGCTGGCCGGGGGCGGCGTCGTCGGCCTCGGACTGCTGGTCGCGGTCGTCTCCGGAGCGTTCCGGTCCGGGCAGACCGGCGGAGCGCCGACGGGTGACGACGGCCGCCCGGGGTTGCCGGCGCTGATCCAGGCCGATCCGACGGAGGACGGCGCGGAGACCGGTGCCACCGGCACACCGGCGCCGTCCGCGTCGAAGCCGTCCGGGTCCGCGTCGGCTGCGGCCTCGGCCCGTCCGAGTGCCTCCGGAACGGCGACCGTGGAGGCCACCACGACGGACAGCGCCACCGACGGTTCGTCCGGCGGTTCCACGACCGACAAGCCCGGGAAGTCGGGCTCCGCCCCCGGGCAACAGAAGCGGACGCAGTGAGCCAGGCGGTCGTGTCGCGGTGGAGCGGCCTGTGGAACGCCTCCGGGTGCCGTTGGCTGGGCGCCTTCGGATCGCTGGCTGTCGCGGTGGGCGGGTACACGGCCGGAACGCTGCCGGTGCGGGAGCCGTGGGGGCTGTGGGCCTCGCGCGGATCGGCGTCGGCTCTGGCCGGTGCCCTGCTCGCGTACCTGGGTCTGTCCCTGCTCGTGGCGGCCTGGTGGCGGTACGGGGTGCTGCTGGCGCGCGGGGTCCGGGACGCGCGGGACGGGGTGATCGGCACGCTGGTGTGGTGGACGGCGCCGCTGGTGCTCGCGCCGCCGCTGTACAGCGCCGACGTGTACAGCTACATCGCGCAGGGCGCCATGGTCCTGGAGGGGCACGACGTGTACGGGGGCGGGCCGTCGGTCCTCGGCCCCGGCGACCTCGGGGCGGACGCGGCGGCGAGCGTCGGCGGGCACTGGACCGACACCCCCGCTCCGTACGGGCCGGTCTTCCTCGTCCTCGCGCAGGCCGTGGTGAAGGTGACCGGCGGGGAGATCGTGCCCGCCGTGTTCGGGATGCGGCTGATCGCTCTCGGCGCGCTCGCGCTGATTGTTCGGGCCGTCAGGGGGCTGGGGGGCGGCAGCGGCGCACTCTGGCTCGCCGCGCTCAATCCGCTGCTGCTCATTCACGTCGTCGGCGGGATGCACAACGACGGGCTCATGGCCGGGCTCATGCTGAGCGGCGTCGTGCTCGCGGTGCGGGGGCGCTGGGTGCTCGGCTGTGTCCTCGTCGGGCTCGCGATGATGATCAAGTCGCCCGCGGCGGTCGCGCTGCTCTTCATCGGGGTGATGGTCGCGCGGCGGGACGGTGGCGTACGGGGTGTGGTGAAGGGGCTCGCTCTGCCGGGCCTGGTGGCGGGTGCGGTGGCCGCGGTGGCCACGGTGGCGGCCGGAACGGGGTTCGGCTGGCTGCGGACGCAGGGCGTCGCCGGGGCCATCCACACCGCGCTGTCGGTCACGAGCGACGTGGGGCTGGGGCTGGGGCTCCTCCTCGCGGACGACCCCGATCCGGTGAAGGACGTGGTGCAGAAGCTCGGACTTCTCGCGGCGGTGGCGATCATCCTGGCGCTCGCCTGGCGCGCGTGGAAGGGGCGGATCGAGCCCGTGGTGGGTCTCGGGCTCTCGCTGGTGGCCCTGGTGGCGCTCTCGCCGATGGTGCAGCCCTGGTACCTGCTGTGGGGTGCGGTCGTCGTCGCGGCGGTGGCGTGGGACACCCGGGCGGGGCAGCTGCTCGCCGTCTTCTCCGCGGCGCTCGTGTACGAGACGGCGCCGTCGGGACACACACCGTGGTACGGGTTCGTGGCGGCCGGCGTGGTGCTCGCCCTGGGACTCGTGTGGGCGCGGCGGGAGCCGTGGGCGCGGCCCGCCGAAGGGATCGCGCCGTCGGTCCCGGCACGCCGGACGGCCCACGCCGACCGGGCCGACAAGCCTTCGTAGACGGCACGCGGGAGGCCGTCGGCGGCGCGGGGCCACGGGCAATGACCCGTTCGGACGGCGAAGTGACAGGCGCTCGACGGGTGGCTGCTGGATACCGTCCCGACAGGGCACCTCGGAGCGACCGACGTGCGGGAGGGAGGTCGTACCGTGCTGCTCCAGGCGATCGGGGCCGTGCTGCCCGCCGCACTCGCCGTCGCGCTCAGCCCCTTCCCGCTGATCGGCGTCGTGCTGATCCTGACCGGCCGGCACGGACGCCGCAACGGCGCGCTGTTCGCTCTCGGCTGGGTCGCCGGACTCGCGGTCGTGGCCACCGTCGTCGTGACGCTGTTCGGCGCGGCCGACGACCCTGACAGCACCTCGTCGTCGGTCGCGGACTGGGGCCGGGTGGCCGCCGGAGCCGCACTGATCGTCCTCGGGGTGCGCAAGTGGTGGCTGCGGCCGCGGTCGGGTGACGTGGTCGAGGAGCCGCGGTGGATGGCGCGGCTGGACGACGTGTCGGCATGGCGCTCATTGATTCTCGGCGCGCTTCTGTCGGGCGCCAACCCGAAGAACGTCGTCCTGACGGCGTCGGCCGCCACGGCTGTCGCCGAAGCGGGCCTCCACGATGCCGATCTCGTGGGGGCCGTCGCCCTCTTCGTGCTCCTCGGTTCCTGCACCGTCCTCGGGGCCGTCGCCGTGGAGTTCGCCGGCGGCCGGCGATCGGAGGCGCTCCTGGACGGTGTTCGGCGGTTCATGGTCGCCAACAGCACCGTGATCATGGTGATCGTGCTGCTCCTCCTGGGCGCCAACGTGCTCGGCGCGGGGCTCGGCGGAATCGGCCGATGACGCCGCCGCGCGCCGGACCACCGTCACGTCACGGCTGCCTCCTGACGGCGCGGCCGGCCAGGACGTCCGTACGTCTGCCGTCCTCGATCACGAACCTCCCGTCGACGAGGACGTGGGGGATGCCCACCGGGAGGGTGCGCGGGGCCTCGTACGTCGAACCCGCCGCCACCGTCGTCGGGTCGAAGAGGACCATGTCCGCCACGTAGCCCTCGCGGATCAGGCCGCGGTCCGGGAGGCGGAGGCGGGCCGCGGGGCGGGAGGTCAGGTGGGCCACGCACTCCTCGAGGGAGAGGACGCCCTCCTCGCGTACGTACTTCCCCAGGTACTCCGGGAACGTGCCGTACGCCCGCGGGTGCGGCTTGAGGCCCTGGAGGATGCCGTCCGAGCCGCCCGTGTGGACCCGGTGGCGCATGATCGTGCGGACGTTCTCCTCGTGGCCGACGTGCTGGAGGATCGTCGAGCCGAGTCGGTCGTCGATCAGCAGACGCCGGGCGGTGGTCCAGGGGGACTCCCCGCGCATCCGCGCCGACCGGTCGATCGTCCTGCCGACGAGGGACGCGAGACCCGGGTCGCCGACCCCCGAGATCTCGATCGTGTCCCACTCGATCGGCACTCCGTGGCAGCCGTCCGAGCCGATCTCCTCCAAATGGTGGCGGATCCGCTCCGAGGTCTCCGCGTCCTGGAGTCGCGCGAGGATCGCCTCCGGGCCGCCCTCGCTCGCCCAGCTCGGCAGCATCGCCACGAGGGTCGTGCAGCCGGGCGTGTACGGGTAGGTGTCGAGGGTGATGTCGGAGCCCTGCTCCAGCGCCTCGTCGAGCAGGTCCAGGAGATCCGGGGCCCTGCCCTTGTTCACGCCGAAGTTCATCGTCGCGTGCGCCAGGTGCAGCGCGCAGCCCGCGTCCCGGGTGAGGGCGACCATCTCCTCGTAGGCCTGGAGCGCACCGGCGCCGTACGAGCGGTGGTGCGGGCAGTAGTAACCGCCGTACCCCGCCACGACCTTGCAGAGCTCGGTGAGTTCGGCGTCCTTCGCGTACATCCCGGGGGTGTACGTGAGCCCGGAGGACATGCCCACCGCGCCCTGCTCCATGCCCTCCGCGACGAGCTGCCGCATCCTGTTCAGCTCGGCGTCGGTCGCCGGGCGGTCGTCCCAGCCGACCGCGTACATCCGCACCGTGCCCTGGGGGATCAGATACGCCGCGTTCACCGCGATCCCGCGGTCGAGGCGGTCCAGGTACTCGCCGACCGTGCGCCAGTCGAAGTCGATGTCGGATCCGTCGCCGTTCCAGCCCGTGATCGACCTGCGGACCTCCGCGAGCGTGCGGTCGTCGACCGGCGCGTACGACAGCCCGTCCTGGCCCAGGACTTCGAGGGTCACGCCCTGCGCGGCCTTCGCGGTGTGCTCCGGGTCGCGGAGCAGCGCGAGGTCGCTGTGGGCGTGCATGTCGATGAAGCCGGGGGACAGGGCGAGCCCCTCGGCGTCCAGGACGCGCCGGGCGGTGGGGCGCTGACAGCCCGCCGCCGCGGCCTCCTTGACGATGGCGGCGATCCGGCCGCCGTCGACGGCGACATCGGCGCGGTACGAGTCCCCACCGGAGCCGTCTATGACGTCCACGTCGCGGATGACGAGGTCCATGGTGACCGGCTCCTCTAGAAGAAGGTACGGATGTAGTCGACGACCGTGCCGTCCGCCTCGACCAGCGGGATCAGCTGCCACTTGTCGAAGGAGGTGCACGGGTGGGACAGGCCCATGCCCAGCCAGTCACCGACCTCCAGCTCGGCGCCCTGCTCCGTCCGTACCCAGCCGTGCTGGTCGGACAGTCCGGTGACCGCGATGCCGTCGGCGGGGCGGACCGCGCCCGTACGGCCGTCGCGGACCACCTGTGCCTCGGGCAGGTCCAGGTCGTACGCGGCGTCGCGCTTGCCCGCGTTGGTGAACGCCTGCTCGGGCGTCGGGCGCGAGACGACCTGGGCCCAGAGCCGGAACGCGGGCTGGAGCGTGCCCTCCTCGGGGACCCGGTTGAAGGGGGTGAGGTGCCGGTAGTGGCCGTCGTCGTGCGAGATGTACGCACCGGAGCGCAGGAGCTTCAGTACGGGGAGGGAGAGTTCGGGGATCCCGGCGAAGACGTCGGCTACCGCGTCGAACCAGGCGCTGCCGCCCGCGCTGACGACGATCTCCTCGACCCCGGGGGAGAACCGGCCCGCCTTGTCGAAGTCGGCGGCGAGGGAGACGAGGCGGTTCAGCCAGTCGTGCACCCGCTCGGGCGTGGCTTGCGGGACCTCGCCCTCGTAGCCGGCGACGCCGACCAGGCGCAGCGTCGTGGTCGCCGCGACGGCGTCCGCGACGGCCGTGCAGTCGGCCTCCGTACGGGCTCCGGTACGGGCTCCCTCGCCGGCGCCGAGCTCGACGACGACATCCACGGGGCGGCGGGCGCCGGCCTCGGTGAGCGCCGCGTCCATCAGCTCGACGCCGCGCACGGAGTCGACGTAACAGACGAAGCGGAAGTCGGGGTCCGCGTCGAGCTCGGAGGCCAGCCAGCGCAGGGCGGGCGCGTCGACGAGCTCGTTGGCGAGGAAGATCCGGGCGATGCCGTGCGCGCGGTAGACGCGGGCCTGGTGCGGGACGGCGGCGGTGATGCCCCAGGCGCCGTGCTCCAGCTGGCGGTCGAAGAGCTGCGGCGCCATCGAGGTCTTGCCGTGCGGGGCGAAGGCGAGGCCGTGGCGCTCGGCGTAGATCTCCAGGAGGCGCAGATTGTGCTCGACGGACTCTGCGGAGAGGGCGAGGACGGGGGTGGTGAAGCCGCCGGTGAACAGATTGCGGCGCTGGGCGGCCAGTTCGCCGACGGTCAGGCCCTCGGCGTCCGGGGGCAGGGCCTTGAAGCGGTGGTCGACACGCTCGTTGGCCAGCTGAGGGGTGGGCCGGTCGGCGGGCATGGGTCCTCCTCGTCGAGGTCGTTGCATCATGTGCAACAGTCATTGCGCATATCGCTTGATGCTGTCTAACATCCGGGCCAACGCCGGGTCAATGGACCCGCATGATCGACGAGGAGTCCGCACGTGACCGGAGCCCCGCCCGTGGACGCGCCGCCTGTGGACGTCGTCTGCCTCGGCGAGTCCATGGTCACCTTTCTGCCCTCCCGGCCGGGCCGCCTCGCCGACGCCCCCTCGTTCGCCCGCACCATCGGCGGCGCCGAGTCCAACGTGGCGTGCGCGCTGGCCGCGGCGGGGCACCGGGCGAAGTGGGTCAGCCGGCTGGGCCGCGACGGCTTCGGCGACCACCTCGTGGAGACGATCGCCGCGTACGGCGTCGACGTGTCCGCCGTGGGGCGGGACGCCGACCGGCCGACCGGCATCTACTTCCGTACCGCAACGGACCGCGCGACCGCCGGGCACGAGGTCGCGTACTACCGGGCCGGATCGGCGGCGTCGGCGATGTCGCCGACGACCGTGCCCTACGACTCCGTCGCGGACGGGCGGGTGCTCCATCTGTCCGGGATCACCGCCGCGCTGTCGGACGACTGCCTGGCGCTGACCCGTTCGCTGACCGCGCCGCGGGCGGGTCGGCCGCTGGTGTCGTTCGACGTGAACTTCCGGGCGGGGCTGTGGCGCGACGCGGCCGCGGGCGGACACGTGCTGCTGGAGCTTGCGCGGGGCGCTGACGTGGTGTTCGTGGGAGAGGACGAGGCGGAGGAGGCGTGGGGCGTGTGCGGGGCGGCTGCTGTGCGGGCCGCGCTGCCGGAGCCCGGGGTTCTCGTGGTGAAGCGAGGTGGTGCGGGCGCGGTGGTCTTCGAGCGCTGCGCCGGCTCTTCCCCCACCCCCGGACAGGACCTCGTCACCACCGTCCCCGCCCCCACCGTCGACGTCGTCGCTCCCGTCGGTGCCGGCGACGCCTTCGCCGCCGGATTCCTCTCCGCCACCCTCCGCGGGCTCGACGCCACCGCCCGGATCAGGCACGGGCACCTCATGGCCGCCGCCGCGCTCACCGTTCCCGGCGATCTGGGCGCCCCTGCCCGTACCGCACACGCCGACCGGCTCGTCGCCCTCGACGACGAGGGCTGGGGGAGACTTCACCTCGGCCCCGGCTGGACGGGGGACGACCAGGAGGTACGTACGTCATGAGCCAGACCGTCGACCGCGCGCTGAGCATCCTGCCGCTGCTCGCCCAGGGCCCCGCCGACCTCGGGCAGGTCGCCGACCGGCTCGGCGTGCACAAGTCCACCGCGCTCCGGCTGCTGCGCACCCTGCACGAGCACGGGCTCGTCTACCGCCAGCAGGACCAGCGCTACCGCCTGGGCGCCCGCCTCTTCGCCCTCGCCCAGGAAGCCGTCGAGAACCTCGACATCCGCGAGATCGCCCACCCCCACCTCACCGCGCTCAACGAGCAGATCGGACACACCGTCCACCTCGCGGTCCACGAGGAGGGCGAGGTGCTCTACATCGACAAGGTCGAGAGCCGATACCCGGTCCGGATGTACTCCCGAATCGGCAAGCCCGTCGCGATCACCGTCGCCGCCGTCGCCAAGCTGCTGCTCGCCGACCTGCCCGAGCCCGAGCGGCGCGCCATCGCCGCCAAGCTCGACTACCCCATGTACACGTCCCGTTCGATCCCCAACGCCGCCGCCTTCCTCAAGGAGCTGGCGACCGTGCGCGAACAGGGCTGGGCCACCGACCTCGGTGGCCACGAGGAGTCCATCAACTGCATCGGTGCCCCCATCCGCGGTGCCGACGGCCGCGTCGTCGCAGCCATGTCGGTCTCGGCACCCAATGTGGTCGTGACCGCCGAGGAACTCCTCACCCTGCTCCCGCTGGTGCGCCGCACCGCCGACGCCATCAGCCGGGACTACTCAGGCAACACCCCTACCAAGGACCGGACATGACCGAGAAGATCGCCCTCACCCCCGCCACCCACACCGCCCCGCCCGCGAAGTTCTCGCACGGCGTCAAGAAGGGCAACATCCTCCAGGTCGCCGGCCAGGTCGGCTTCCTCCCCGCCGTCGAGGGCCAGGCGCCCACCCCGGCCGGCCCGACGCTGCGCGAGCAGACCCTCCAGACCTTCGCCAACGTCAAGGCGATCCTGGAGGAGGGTGGCGCGAGCTGGGACGACGTGATGATGATGCGCGTCTACCTCACCGACGTCGACCACTTCGCCGAGATGAACGAGATCTACAACGCGTACTTCGAGGAGCAGGGCCTCAAGGCGCCCGCCTCGGCGCGTACGACGGTCTACGTCGGCCTCCCCAAGGGCCTCCTCATCGAGATCGACGCTCTCGCGGTCCTGGGCTGAAAACCGGCTGAAAACCCGCCCCCGAACCTGAGCTGATTCTGCTGAAACCGCCCCTCCACGGCACGGCGTTCGTCCCCGCGACGCCGTGCCGCGCTCCCCCCTACCCAAAAACGAGGTCCCCTTGCTGCTCGCCGCCGCACCCCCCGCCGCCGAGACCCCACCCCACACGGGTGGCCTTCTGCTGCTGATACCGGGCACCGCCGGACTGCTCACCGTCGCCGCCCTCGGAATCGCCCTCCTCCTCGTCCTGATCATCAAGGTCAGGCTGCAGCCGTTCGTCGCGCTGCTCGCCGTCTCGATCAGCGTCGGCCTCGCCGCGGGTCTCTCCGTCACCGAACTCTTCGGCACCGTCCAGAGGTCCGCCGCCACCTCGGTCATCGAGACCGGCATGGGCGGCATCCTCGGCCATGTCGCGATCATCATCGGCCTCGGCACCATGCTGGGCGCGATACTCGAGGTCTCCGGCGGCGCCGAGGTGCTGAGCAGCCGGTTGCTCAACCTCTTCGGCGAGAAGCGGGCGCCGCTCGCGATGGGTCTCACCGGTCTGATCTTCGGCATCCCGGTCTTCTTCGACGTCGGCATCTTCGTCCTCGCGCCGATCGTCTACGCGGCCGCCAAGCGCTCCGGCAAGTCGATCCTGCTCTACTGCATGCCGCTCCTCGCGGGTCTCTCCATGACCCACGCCTTCCTGCCGCCGCACCCCGGTCCCGTCGCCGCCGCCGGACTGCTGCACGTCTCGCTCGGCTGGGTCATCCTCATGGGCATCGTCGTCGGCATCCCCGCCGTCCTCGCCGCCTGGGCCTACGCCTCCTGGATCGGCAAGCGCATCTTCGTCGAGGTCCCGCAGGACATGGTCGAGGCCGCGGAGGACGCCAAGGCGCAGGTCGCCGCCGAACGCAAGGGCGGTGCCTCCGAGGCGCCCGTCTCCCTCGCCACCGTGCTCCTCATCATCGGTACGCCGCTGGTCCTCATCCTCGCCGCGACGTTCTCCTCCATCGCGTTGGACGAGTCGACCGCCCGCTCCGTGATCGAGTTCTTCGGCAACCCGTTCGTCGCCCTGACGATCGCGCTGTTCCTCGCGTACTACCTGCTCGGCATCCGGCGCGGCTGGTCCCGCAAGTCCCTGGAGCAGGTGTCCACGTCCTCGCTGAAGCCGGTCGGCAACATCCTGCTCGTGGTCGGCGCGGGCGGTGTCTTCGGCGCGATCCTGAAGGCGAGCGGAGTCGCCCAGGCGCTCTCCGACACCTTCAACGACGTCGGTCTGCCCGTGATCGTCCTCGCCTACCTGATATCGCTCGTCCTGCGCGTCGCGCAGGGTTCGGCGACCGTCGCCATCGTCACCACGGCCGGCATCGTCCTGCCCCTGGTCGAGGGCGGCGACCACTCGCAGGCGTTCCTCGCCCTGGTCATCATGGCGATCTCGGCCGGCTCGATCTTCGCCTCGCACGTCAACGACGGCGGCTTCTGGATCGTGAGCAAGTACTTCGGCATCTCCGAGCGCGACACCCTGAAGTCCTGGACCGTCCTGGAGTCCGTGCTCTCGCTGGCCGGTTTCGCGGTCGCGGCCGCCCTGAGCCTGGTGGTGTAGGGCCCGGCCACGTGCCGGGGCCGTACGCCCCGGTCGTCGAGCAGGGGCGCCCCGGAATCCCGGGGCGCCCCTGTCCGTATGTCAGGCGGTGCAGTACTGCGAGGCCTTGCCGATCGAGCGGTACATGCAGTCCGCGTTCTCCAGAAGCTGGAGGACGGCGTCCTTGTTGCGGCTGGTCTCGCGCTCGATCACCTCGTCGGGCGGGTAGAAGCCGCCGTTCCAGGACGAGGCCGGATACATCTCGAAGGTGTATCCGAAGATCTTCTGCGAACCCCAGAGGTAGTCGTCGATCGACCCGTCGGTGATGTAGAGGTCGCTCGACTGCTCGGCCGTGTAGCCGTTGCTCGCAGCCATCTTCTGGCCGACCGCGGCGAACGCGTCACGGTCGTCCTGGGTCATCCCCGGCGCGGTGTTCGCGGTGGTCCAGCCGAACGGCCAGAGCACCAGCTCGCTGTACGTGTGGAAGTCGATCGCGGCCCTGATCTGCTGCTTGCCGCCCACCACACGGGAGCGGACGAAGTCGGCGACGACCTTCACCTCGGGCGCGGACTCGGGGGCCGTGCCCCGGTACGTCTCGGAGCTCTTGCTGCCCGAGGAGCCGCCGCAGCAGCCCCACTTGTAGTCCCAGTTGCGGTTCATGTCCGTACCGACGTAGCTGGACCCGGAGTTGGGCTGCCGGTTCTTGCGCCAGCTGCGGTAGGAGCCGGAGGCGATGTCGTACTCGCCGCCGTCCGGGTTGAGGTCCGGCACGATCCAGATCTCGCGGCTGTTGACCACGTTGGTGATCCGGGAGTCCGTGCCGTAGCCCGCTCCCAGCTCGCGCAGTAGATAGAGCGCCATCTCGACGGTCAGGTGCTCGCGGGCGTGCTGGTGGTGGGTGAAGAGGACCTCGGGCTCGGCCTCGTCCGTACCGACGTTGTCGCTGATCTTGATGGCGACGATGTCGCGGCCCTGGTACGTCTTGCCGATGACCCGCTTGTTCATGATGTTCGGGTACTGGGCGAGGCGCTGGTCGATCTCCGCGTTCATCTCGGCGAAGTTGTGGTACTTCGAGTCGGCGGACGGGAAGTCGAAGGGCTTGACCGCCAGGCCCTTGACCGAGCGGTCGGGCGGGGCCGGCAGCGCCTCGGGGCGGTGGCCGAGTGCGCGGAGCTTGCGCAGCTGGGCGGCGTTGGCACTGACGACGACGCTGTGGTCGTCCGCCTCGTCGATCGAGACGCCGGTCGCGGCGAGCGCGGTGCGTTCGGCGACGGTGGACGGGCCGTGGATCTCGTACTGGCGGATCACTTCCTCGGCGGCGGCGGTCGGTTCCGAGTCGGCTCCGGCTTGGTGGGCGCCTGCGGAGAGCGGCGCCGCGAGGGCGAGCGCCAGAAGGGCCGCGAGTGTGGCGGACCTTCTTCCGCGGGTTCGAAGTCGCATGCTGTCTCCTGGGTGGGGAGTGTGGGGGTGTGCGACAGATTGGTGCGGGTGTCCGGGCATATCGTGAGGCTCTGACATGCACTGGTCAAGCAGGTACTTCGGCCATACTGTCGGCGTGGGGACGCTGATCGGTACGTACGAGGTCGAACACAAACTAGGCGAAGGCGGTATGGGCACCGTGTATCTGGCGCGCTCGCGCGGCGGACGGGCGGTCGCCGTGAAAGTGGCGCGGCCGGAACTCGCCGCCGATCCCGCCTTCCGCGAACGCTTCCGGGCCGAGGTCGCCGCCGCCCGGATGGTCGGCGGCTTCCATACCGCGCAGGTCGTGGACGCCGACCCCGACGCCGCTGCGCCCTGGCTGGCCACCGCGTACATCCCGGGCCCCACCCTCGCCGGTCTCGTCACGGCCGAAGGTCCGCTGCCCGAATCGCGGCTTCGGGCGCTCGGCGCCGCGCTCGCCGAGGCCCTGGAGGCCATCCACGGCTGCGGACTGGTCCACCGCGACCTCAAGCCCGGCAACATCGTGATGGCCGCCGACGGGCCCCGGGTCCTCGACTTCGGGATCGCCCGCGCGCTGGAGTCGACGCGGCTCACGGCCACCGGGGCGGCCTTCGGCACCCCCGGCTACCTCGCCCCCGAGCAGGCCCTCGGTGAGGAGGTGACCGGCGCCGCCGACATCTTCGCGCTCGGGGCGGTCCTCGTGGCGGCGGCCGGCGGGCGCGCGTTCGGGGACGGGACGCCGATGGGTCTCATGTACCGATCGGTGCACGAGGCGGCGGATCTGACGACCGTTCCGGCCGGACTCCGTGACCTCGTGGCCTCCTGCCTGGCGAAGGACCCTGCCGACCGGCCGACACCCGGAGGGATTCTGGACGCGCTCACCGCTCCGGCGTCGCATCCCACGCCGACGGTGATCGCGGCTCCCCGCGTCCCCGCCGACATCCAGGACGCGGTGCCGCATCACGCGCGCCGGACGCAGGACGTACGGGACGCGCCCGAGATCCAGGACGCGGTGCCGCACCACGCCCTCCCGACGCAGGACGTCCAGGACCTTCGTGATGTGCGGGACGCCGTGCCCGCGCCCCCGATGCCTGCCGGGCCGCCCCCACCCCCGCCCGTGCCACCGAAGCCCTCCGGCCCGCCGTCCCCCGCGATCCCGGTGCGCTCCGACCCGCCGCCCGCGCTCATCGCCGCCGACGGGGAGTGCGGTGTCGTCGCCGACGCCGACGGAGTCGTCTTCGAGATGTTCGGCGAGGAGGCCGAGTTCGGCTGGGGCGAGATCGGATCCGTCGCGTACGAGACCGCCCGGCGCGACCGGCAGTTGCGCGTCGTCGTCACCCTTCAGGACGGCAGCTCCTACGACTGCGAGGTCAACGGCCGCGCCGCCCTCGTCACGCAGTGGGTCGCCCAGCTCGACCTCGTACTCGACCGCTACCTGGCCGAGTGAACGCACGGACAGCGCCGCCGGGGGAGCGGCGGCGCTGTCCGTGGCGGAATCCCGTACTACGGGAGGTTGTGGACGTGCGGTCCGACCGCGTTGGACCAGGCGTTGCCGGCCGTCGCGTCCCAGTTGGTCGACCAGGTCATCGCACCGCGGAGGTTGGGCCAGGTCTGCGAGGGCTTGAAGGAGCCGCAGTTGGTGCCCCGGGCCAGGCAGTCCAGAGCGTTCCTGACGATCGACGGGTCGACGTAGCCGCTGCCCGCACCACGGGTCGAGGCCGGCACGCCGAGCCCGACCTGGGAGGCGTCGAGGCCGCCCTGGAGCTGGATGCAGGCGAGCGCGGTGAGGAAGTCCACCGAGCCCTGGCTGTACACCTTGCCGTCGCAGCCGAGCATCGAACCGCTGTTGTAGTACTGCATGTTGACCACCGTGAGGATGTCCTTCACGGCGAGCGCGGTCTTGAAGTACTCGGTGCCCGTGTTCTGCATGTCGATGGTCTGCGGGGCCATCGTCAGGACCATCGACGAACCGGCCTTGGCGGAGAGCTGGCGCAGCGCCTTGGTCAGGTACGTGGAGTTGATGCCGTGCTCCAGGTCGATGTCGACCCCGTTGAAGCCGTACTCCTGCATCAGGGCGTACGCGCTGTTCGCGAAGGCGGTCGCGGAGGCGTCACTGTTGATGGTGACGTTCCCCTTCTCGCCGCCGACGGAGACGATGACCGACTTGCCGGCCGCCTTCTTGGCCGCGATGTCGGCCTTGAAGTCGGCGACGGAGGCGTAGCCGACGGCCGGGTCGAGGTTGAAGACGATCTGGCCCGGCGTGGTGGTCGAGTCGGCGAAGGAGACGGCGATGATGTCGTACTGCGCCTGGACGTCCCGCAGCTTCTGGACGGTCGCGCCGTTGTTGAAGTTCTGCCAGTAGCCGGTCAGGGCGTGCTTGGGGACGGACGGGCCGGGACCCGGGTTGGTGGTGCCGGTCCGGGCCGAGACGGCGGTGGACTTGGCGGACTCGCCCGCCGCGTTGGTCGCGGAGACCTGGAACTGGTACGTGGTGTTGGCGGCGAGGCCCGTCACGGTGGCCGAGGTGCTGGAGACCGTCTGTGCCAGGGCGCCGTCCCTGTACACCTTGTAGCCGGTGGCGCCGGAGACGGCGTTCCAGCTCAGGGCGACCGAGGACGAGGTGACCGTGCCCGCGGCGAGGCCCGCCGGGGTCGACGGGACGACCGGGTCGGGGTCCGTGCCGCCGCCACCGTCGGGGCCGAAGACGGAGACGTCGTCGACGAAGTAGGCGGCCTGGCCGTACCAGCCGTGGGTGTAGACGGTGACCGAGGTGGTGTTCGCGCCGGTGGTGAAGCTGGTGGTCAGCTGCTTCCAGGAGGGGCTGTCGGGGGTCCAGGTGGACACGTCCGTGGTCCCGGTGCCGGTCGCGCCGAGGTAGGCGTACCCGCCCTGCACCCAGGCGCTCAGGGTGTAAGTCGAGTTGGGCTTGACGGTGACGACCTGGCTGCACCGGGCGTTGTCCTGGCCGGCCGGGGTCGCCCTGAGGGCGCCTGCCCCCGTCCGTACGGGCGAGGAGACCGCGGAGCCGCTGCCCGCGGAACAGGTCCAGTTGGCGGTACCGGACTCGAAACCCGCGTTCTTGGCCACGTTGACGTCCGCGGCCTGGGCGGTGCCGGCGCCGCCGACGAGGACGAGCCCGGAACCGACGGCCAGCGCGAGCGCGCCGCCGATCCATCTGCGCGAGCGTGTGGTGGTGCGGTCCACTTGCTGCCTCCGGAGGGGGAGTTGGGGGTGTGGAGGGGTCGGAACGGTGGCCACCGCTGAGGGAACAAGCTGGTCCAGACCAATCGAGTTGTCAAGACCTCTGGAAGGTGCGGGAGTTGGTCGGCGGGGTCCACGTGTGGGCCCTGGGGCCCATGGCCGACCGCATCCGGGCCCACGTCAAGGCCCCACGCAAGGGCCGTGCGGGCCCAGAAATCTCCTGACGCTTGGCGGATTGTGTGTTCACCGGACCACGGTCCGTGGATAAGGTGCAGAAGCACCGCGCTGTGCAGTAACGCAGTGAACGCAGTGAGTCATGGGGACATGGGGACGGGGAGCCCGACGTGCCGACAGCGATCGCGGTCACCAGTGCCGATCTGGTGCTGCCACCGACCGACCAGCAGACACCCGCCGCCGCCGTCCTTCCGGCACCGGGGACCCAGCCACTCGCCTCCGCCGTCGCCGACCTCCAGCTCCTCCTCGACCGGTACGGCCATGTGATCGTGGTCTGCCCCACCTCCGTACCGACCGCCACGGAGCAGCGACTGCACGCCGTACGGTCCCTCCTGGAGAGCGACCGGATCGCCCTGGTCAAGACCGATCTGCCGCCGCTCGGCACCGCCGTGCTGGCCCGACAGCTGCGGCAGCTGTCCGCCTGCGACTTCAGCCCCGGCGTCGTCGCCTCGGCCGCCCGGCTGCTCGCCCACTACATCTACGCCGGGGCCGTCCTCGGCTCCGTCGCCAAGCTCGACCGCGTACCGGTCAGCCTCAAGTCCCACCTCAAGGGCTGGATGCCGGGCGCCCAGTTCGCCGTCCTCGCCGGGCCCGTACCGCAACTCGTCCGCATCACGCCGGGCGCCGAGCCACCCGCCGGACCCGAGTTCGCCACCCAGCTCCTCCTGGCCCGCGGACAACTGCAGACCGACTGGCCCACCGGCACCCTCGCCCCCCGCTGGCAGGTCCAAGGTGTGCAGGAGGCGCCGCTGCCCGCCGAATCGCCGCGCTGGTGGGGCACCGGCAGGCTGGTCGAGTTCGCCGCCCACCTCCCCGACATCGCGGTCCTCCACCACCTGGTCTCCTCCGTGCGCCGCGAGACCTGCCACTGGTGCCGGATGGAACTCATCGGCGACCGCTGCGGATTCTGCTCCGCCCCCCTGCCCACCACCGTGCCGCCCACCGCCTCGGCCGAACCCCGGGCGCTCACTTCCCCTGTCCGCTGAGTCACACGGAACCGATCGAGGTTGTACGGCAATGAATTCCCGCCAGCGCCGTGGCGTCCTACTTCTGCTGCTGTCCGTCCTGTGCGCCCTCGGCGCCTTCGCCGGTGTCCTCTCGGTGATCGGTGACGTCAACTCCAAGGTCGGACCCGAGGTGAAGGCGTACCAGGTCAGGAAGGACGTGGCGCCCTACACCCCGCTGAGCGCCGGGCAGTTCGAAGAGATCGCGATGCCCGAGCGCTGGCTCTCGGAGAACGCCGTCACCGACCTCGACCAGATCGAGGGCAAGATCGCCGTCACCACCCTCCGGGCCGGCTCCCTGCTCCAGTCCGACATGATCGTCAAACGTCCGGCACTCCAGCCCGGCCAGCAGGAGATCGCCATCATGATCGACGCCGCCACGGGAGTCGCCGGCAAGATCACCGCCGGTGCCACGGTCAACATCTACGCCACCTTCGACGGCGAGAAGGACGGGCAGCCCGCCCAGTCCAAGATGATCGTCGCCAACGCCCGGGTCCTGGACGTCGGGAAACTCACCCCCATCAGCGACTCCGAGAACCGGAGCAGCCGGGCCACCGAGGCCGTCCCGATCACCTTCGCGCTCTCCACGCTCGACACCCAGCGCGTCGCCTACGCCGAGTCCTTCGCCCAGCACGTACGCCTCGCCCTCGTCGCACCCGGCGCCGAACCCACCGTCGACCCGCGCGACCGCACCTACACGCTCGACAAGGACAAGTGAGGCCGGATGACCACCAGGATCCTGCCGGCCGTCGCCGACCCCGACGCGGCCCGGGCCGTCACCACGCTGCTCAGCCAGCTCCCCGACGCCGAACCCGCCGCCCCCGTCGCCGACTCCACACATCTCGTCGACACCCTCGCCCGGCTCGCCGCCGAGTCCCTCGACGAACTGCCCGAAGTCGTCGTCGTCCACGAGCGGATCGGCCCGGTCCCGGCGCTGGAACTCATCCGCGAGGTCGCGCTCCGCTTCCCCGCCGTCGGCGTCGTCCTCATCACCGCCGACGCCAGCCCCGTCCTCTTCTCCGCCGCCATGGACTCCGGCGCCCGCGGCCTGGTCACCCTCCCCCTCGGCTACGAGGAGCTCGCCAGCCGCGTCCAGGCCGCCGCCCAGTGGTCCGTCGGCGTCCGCCGGCACCTCGGCAGCGGCACCGACGTCCTCACCGGACCCGGCGGCACCGTCGTCACCGTCAGCGGCGCCAAGGGCGGCGTCGGAACCACCGTCGCAGCCGTCCAACTCGCCCTCGCCTCCCGGGCCTCGGGCCGGACCGTAGCCCTCGTCGACATGGACCTCCAGAGCGGCGACATCGCCTCCTACCTCGACGTCCAGTTCCGCCGCTCGGTCGCCGACCTCGCGGCCGTCGACGACATCTCGCCCCGTGTCCTCCAGGACGCCGTCTACACCCACGAGACGGGCATCGCCCTGCTCCTCGCCCCCGGCGAGGGCGAACGCGGCGAGGACGTCCCCGACCGCGCCGCCCGCAAGATCGTCAGCGCGCTCCGCTCCCGCTACGACGTCGTGGTCGTCGACTGCGGAACCCACCTGACCGGGGCGGGCGCGGTCGCCGTCGAGATGGCCGACGCGGCGCTCCTGGTCACCACCCCGGACGTGGTCGCGGTACGAGCGGCGAAGCGGACCGTACGGATGTGGGACCGGCTCCAGATCCGCAAGGCGGAGGAGAGCACCGTCCTGGTGAACCGGTACACGCGCTCCACCGAGATCCAGCCCGCCCTCATCCAGAAGATCACCGGGACCCGGATGGCGGGCGTCGTGATCCCCGCCAACTTCAAGGAGCTCCAGGGCGTCGTCGACGCGGGCCGGATGCACGAACTCGACGCCCGGTCGAGCGTGAAGCAGGCCCTGTGGTCACTCGCCGGCGAGCTGGGACTGGTCGGGACACCGGGGGCCTCCTCACGGGGCACCTCGGCGGGCTCCGGCGCCGGGTCGGGATCGCGCCCGGGGATGCAACTCGCCCTCACGCGCGGGGACGACCGGGGATCGCTGGGCCTGCGCCGCCGCGGGAAAGGTCGCTGAGCCATGCCGGCGTACCAGGACGTGGCGCGACGCGACGAGGGGCAGGTGGCCGTCGAGTTCCTCGGCATGGTGCCGCTCATCCTGCTCACGCTCGTCCTGCTCTGGCAGTGCGTCCTGGTCGGCTACACCTTCACGCTCGCGGGGAACGCGGCGGACGAGGCGGCACGGGCCGGGGCGGTGGGCGGCGACTGCGGAGAGGCGGGGACGCGCCACCTGGACGGGGCATGGGCCTCGGGCGCCTCGGTGTCCTGCGCACCGTCCGGCTCCGGGGACATGGTGACCGCGACGGTACGGCTCAAGGTGCCCGTGCTGTTCCCCGGCGCGATCAGCTTCCCCTTCACCGTGACCGGTGAGGCCGGAGCCGTGAAGGAAGAGGAGGGCCGGCCATGAGGAAGGCACGCGACCGGGGCCAGGTGGCCGTCGAATACCTCGGCTTCCTCCCCATCCTGCTGCTCGTCGCACTCGCCGGGATCCAGCTCGGACTCGCCGCGTACGCCGCCCAGCAGGCGGGCACCGGAGCACGCGCCGCCGCCCGGGCCGCCACCCACGACGACACGACGCTCGGCCCCGGCGCGGCGGGCAAGGCGGCGATGAGCGACTGGATCGCCGAACGCGCGGGAGTCGACGTCGACGCCGGAGGCGACGAGGCCGTGGCGACCGTCACCGTACAGATCCCGTCCGTCGTCCCCTTCTGGGACTTCGGAGCGGTCCGCAAGAGCGCCACCCTGCCCCTGCCCGAGGAGGACGAGTCATGAGCCTGCGGGCACGCATCGGCGCACCCGAGGAGAACGGCCCCGGAGGCCGGGAGGACGGTCATCTCGTCGCGTCCTTCCGGGCCAAGCTCCTGGAGGAGATCGACCTCACCGAGATGTCGGCCCTCGCCGCCGCCGAGCGGCGGGCCCGCCTCGAACGCGTCCTCGGGCACATCATCAGCCGCGAGGGCCCCGTCCTCTCCACCGTCGAACGCGCCCAGCTCATCCGCCGCGTCGTCGACGAGGCGCTCGGCCTCGGCGTCCTCGAACCCCTCCTCGAAGACGCCTCCATCACAGAGATCATGGTCAACGGACCCGACCAGATCTTCATCGAGCGGGCCGGCCGGGTCGAACTGCTGCCGCTCCGCTTCGCCTCCCACGAGCAGCTGATGCAGACCATCGAACGCATCGTCTCCACCGTCAACCGGCGCGTGGACGAGTCCAATCCGATGGTCGACGCCCGGCTGCCGTCCGGCGAGCGCGTCAACGTGATCATCCCGCCGCTCTCCCTCACCGGGGCGACGCTCACGATCCGCCGCTTCCCCCGCGCGTACACCCTGCGCGAGATGATCGGCCTCGGCTCGCTCGACGAGCAGATGCTGTTCCTCCTCGCCGGACTCGTCCAGGCGAAGTTCAACGTGATCGTCTCCGGCGCGACCGGCACCGGAAAGACCACCCTCCTCAACGCGCTGTCCGGGCTGATCCCCGACGGCGAGCGGGTCATCACCATCGAGGACTCGGCCGAACTCCAGCTCCAGCAGTCCCACGTCATCCGCCTCGAAAGCCGGCCCCCGAACATCGAGGGCCGCGGCCAGGTCACCATCCGCGACCTCGTCCGCAACTCCCTGCGGATGCGCCCCGACCGCATCATCGTCGGCGAGGTCCGCGGCGGCGAGACCCTCGACATGCTCCAGGCGATGTCCACCGGCCACGACGGCTCCCTCGCCACCGTCCACGCCAACTCGGCCGAGGACGCCCTGATGCGGCTCCAGACACTGGCCTCGATGTCCGAGGTCAAGGTCCCCTTCGAAGCACTCCGAGACCAGATCAACAGCGCCGTCGACGTCCTCGTCCAGCTCACCCGGCACGCCGACGGCACCCGCCGCATCACCGAGATAGCCATCCTGGCGTCGAACGGACGCGAGCGCTTCACCCTCGCCACCGTCTGCCGCTTCCGCGCCCAGCCGCTCGCCGCCGACGGACGGGTGTACGGCGCGTACGAGTACCACCCGCTGCCACGACGCGTCGCCGACCGGCTGTACATGGCGGGGCAACCGATCCCACAGGCCTTCGGCGTCGCCGTGTCCGACGAGCAGCTCGCGACCCGGGAAGCGAAGTAGGAGGGGGACCGAGATGAATTCACTCACCTGGCTGGTGACCGGCGTCGCGCTGCTCTGCTGCGTCCTCGCCGTGCTCGGCATCCACCTGTACGCGAGCGGCGCCGCCCAGCGCGCCGCCCTGGTCGCCCGGCTCACCCAGACCGGCGAACCGGAGGCAGGCGGCCGCCGCAGGCGCCGTTTCCGGGGCATCGACCGACGCGTCCGCCGGACCGCGTTCGGCCGGAAGCTTGAGCTGCGGATCTCCGCCACCGGCCTCGACCTGACACCCGGCGAGTTCGTCGTCGCCATGTCCGTGACCGTGGCCGCCCTGTGGATCACCGGGCAGTCCGTGCTCTCCCCGTTCTTCGGCCCCATCTGCGGCTTCCTCGGCGTGTGGGTGGCGATGGGCTTCCTCAACTGGCAACGCCAGAAGCGCATCGAGAAGTTCATCAACCAGCTGCCGGAGCTGTCGAGAATCCTCGCCAACGCCACCCAGGCCGGTCTCGCCCTGCGCATGGCCCTCAGCATGGCCGCCGACGAACTGGAAGCGCCCGCAGGCGACGAACTGGAGAAGGTCGCCCAGCAGCTCGCGGTCGGCACCTCCATCGACGACGCCCTCGGTGAACTCACCGAACGCCTCCCCTCCCGCGAGCTCGTCGTCCTCGTCACCACCCTCGTCCTCGCCAACAAGGCCGGCGGCACGGTCGTCTCCTCGCTGCGCAACCTCACCGAGACGCTGGAGGAGCGCAAGGAGACCCGACGGGAGGTCCGTACCCAGCTCTCCCAGGTGAGCATGACGGCGTACTCGGTCCCGGTCATCGGCATCGGCTCGCTGCTGCTCATCGACAACATGCAGCCGGGCGCCCTGGACCGGATGACCGGCTCCGGTCTCGGCCAGTTCGCCGTCGTCGCCGCGTTCGCGCTGTACGTCGTCGGCTTCGTCGCCATCCGCCGCTTCTCGAAGATCGACGTCTGAGGGGCTGGACATGGACCTTCTTCTCGCCCTGGCCGCCGGCCTCTCGGTCGCCGGGATCTTCTACGGCATCCGCCTCTACCGCGCGGACGCCAAACTCCCCGCCGACCTCCAGCTCGCCCTGGAGGTCGGCTCCACCCGTACCGGAGCCGTCGACTCCGTCGTGGACCGGCTGGGAATGCGCTACTCGGCGGCCGTGCTGCGCGCGATGGGCCCGAAGCGGGTCAACGCCGTCCGCCGCAGAATCGACCTGGCGGGCAACCCCGGCGGCCTGACCATAGACAGGTACGGAGCGCGGCGCGCGGTCTACGGATTCCTGGGCGGCCTGGGCGGCCTGGTGATGCTCTCCAACGGCGACGTACTCGTCGCCCTCCTGCTCTTCGCCTTCGGCGCCTTCTGGACCGAGGTCGGCATATGGTCCGCGATCCGCATCCGCAAGGACCAGATCGAGCGGACGCTGCCGGACTTCCTCGACGTACTGGCGGTGGTGGTGTCGGCCGGGCTCGGGTTCCGGCAGGCGCTCGACCGGGTGGCCGACAAGTACGAAGGCCCCTGGGCGGACGAACTCCGGATCACCCTGCGCCAGATGGACATGGGCGTCAGCCGCCGGCAGGCCTTCGACGAGCTGCGGCGCCGTAACGACTCCGAACAGGTCGCCCAGTTCGTCACCGCGCTCCAGCAGGGCGAGGAGCTCGGCGCGCCGATCGTCGACACGCTCATCCAGATCGCCAACGACATGCGGCGGACGGACGCCCAGAACGCCCGGCGGAAGGCGGCGAAGGCGGTGCCCAAGGCGACGATGGTGATCACGACACTGATGGTCCCGGCGACGATGATCCTCCTGGGCGCGGGGCTGTTCCTGGGGACGGGCACGAACTTCGGCTCGATCACAGGGGAGTGAGGGCCGTGACGGTACCCGTGGCCGTGTCGGTCTCGATCGAGGTGAACGCCCTCCAGGCGATGTGCCGCCAGGTCTTCGGCTTCCGGCTGGCGATGATCGCCCTGGCGAGCCCGACGGCCCTGATGGGAGCGGCACCGGGTGTCGCGGCCTGGCTCGTGGGCTCGGCGGTCCTCGTCACCTTCATGGGCTCGTACGTGATGTTCCGCGACTGGGAACGGTTCGGCCCGCTGCTGCTCCGGCACCCCGCGCTGCTCGCCGCCGACACCCTCTTCGGCTCGCTGCTCCTGGTCACGGCGGGCCCGCAGAGCACGCTCGGATACGTCAGTGTCTGCACTCCGCTGCTCGCGGGCCTCGCCTACAGCTGGCGCGGTGCCGCCTTCTTCGCCTGCCTCCAGTCGCTGATCCTGCTGGCGATCCATGCCGCGGAGGTGGGCGGCGGGAGTGGTGGCGGCGGTGCGGGTGGTGCCGGGGACCTGGGGGATGCCGCGCTGCTCCCCGGCCTGTGCGTGATCACGGGCGCCCTGGGCGTGACGCTCCGCAACCTGCTGCTCCGCTTCGGCGCGGCGACCCGAGCCCTCTCGGAGGCCCGTACCCGTCTCGCCGCCGCCCAGGCGGTGGAGGAGGAACGGGCCAGGCTCGCCCGCGACATGCACGACTCGGTGGCCAAGACCCTGCACGGCCTGGCGCTGGCGGCCGACGGCCTGGCGGAGTCGGCGGACCCGCGACAGCAGGCACAGGTGGTCGCGCGCTCGGCGCGGAGGGCGGCGGCGGAGTCGCGCGAGCTGCTGGCGGACCTGCGGAGACAGTCGTACGGACTGGGGGAAGAGGTCGACCTCTCCTCGGAACTCTCCGTCCGAGTGCGGGAGTTCGCCCACCGCTCGGGCATCGAGACCCACTACAGCGGGGTCGGCCCGGGGGCGGTGCCCCCGGTTCCGTACGCGGTGGCGCGACAGCTGTTGACGATCGCCTCGGAGGCGATGGAGAACGCGGGCCGCCATGCGGCGCCCACGCGGGTGGACGTCTCGGCCGGCGTCGTCGCGGGCCTGCTGCGGATCAGCGTGTGCGACGACGGCCGCGGCCTGCCCCCGGGCACGACCCTGGACGACCTGCGCAGGACGGGCCACTTCGGCCTGGTCGGCATGGTGGAGAGGGCGGCGGGGGTGGGGGCACGCATCAGGATCGGCCGGGGAAGCGTGGTGCGCGGCACCGAGGTCCGCCTGGAACTCCCGGTCGAGGGGGTCGTGCGATGACGGTCACGGTGCTCGTCGCCGACGACAACCCGGTGGTACGGGCGGGCCTGCGGGCCCTGCTGGACACCGACGGGGCCCTCCGGGTCGTCGCCGAGGCGCCCGACGGCCGCACGGCGGTGCACCTGACGGAGCAACACCACCCGGACGTGGTCCTGCTGGACGTCCGCATGCCGGTGATCGACGGCCTGACGGCCCTCCCGCACCTGGTCCCCCTGGCACCGGTGCTGATGCTGACGTACAGCGGGGAGAGCGAGATCGTCCGGGAGGCGCTGAGGCTGGGCGCGGGCGGCTACCTGGTCCACGGCGAGTTCACCCCGGAGGAACTACGGACGGCGGTCCGCGACGTCGCGGCCGGCCGGGCCCACTTCACCCCGACGGCGGCGAACGCGGTGCTGGGGGTGGTGAGGGGTGCGACTGCACATGGTGGAGTGCGGCCAACTGTCTCGAATTCATTGAGATCTGGCGAAACGCCTTCGCAGCTGCAACGGAATGTGGCACGGTATGGACTGAGCGTGAGGGAGGGGGAGGTGATGGACCTGATCGCGTCGGGCCTCAGCAATCGACAGATCGCGGACACCTGCTTCATCAGCGAGAAGACGGTCAAGAACCACATCAACCGCATCTTCGCCAAACTCCACGCGAGGAGCCGCAGCGAGGCGATAGCGGCATGGCTGGGCACACGGGGCACGCGGGGGGCGTGGGAGGTCCCGGGTGACCTCCTGCGCGGGCTCGGCACGCTCGGCACGCTCGGCACGGGGAGGACCTCGTGATTTGGGCCCGGGTTTGGGCCTACGGGCCCTGTGGGGAGGAGGGGGTGGGGGCGTACCGTGCGCGGGCCGAGTTCGGCATCGGCACGGGGACGTTCGAATCCGGAGGGGACCACGATGAGCGACGTCATGCTGAGGGCCGTGACGAAGGCAAAGGTGCGCTTCGACGGCTGGACCCGCGGGAGGTCGGGGGACCGGGGGCAGACGGCGGTCGAGTACCTGGGGATCATTGTGGTGGTGGTGGCGATCGTGATCGCGATCACTGGTACGGACATCGGCAATACGATCAAGAACGCGATCACGACGAAGATTGCAACGCTGACCAAGTAGCGCCGACGCGCAGCCGGCGAGATCTGGGCCAGGCATTCCCGATCTACATCACGGTGGTGGCCGGTCTGCTCCTGCTCGCGTTTGCCTACTTCGCAGTGGGGCAGGCAGCCGCGACGCGCAATGGGGCACAGACGGCAGCCGACGCCGCTGCGCTGGCTGCCGCGCAGGACGCTCGCGATCAGCTACGGGACGGCTGGCTGGAAGTCATCCTCAACCCCGACCGGTGGGGTGAGTTCCTCAAGGGCGAGGTCTACAGCCGGGACACCGCTTGCCAGCAAGCTGCCTCCTTCGCGGCGAAGAACGACGCGGAACTTTGGGGTGAGCGCTGCAGCCCCCTCTCCGTCGGCGAGGAGGGCTTCCAGGTGGAGGTTCGCACGCTGAACACCGTCGGCGAATCCGTGATCCCGGGTACCGAGAAGCGTCACGCCACAGCGAAGGCCAAGGCGGTGATTGAGCCACTCTGCACATTTGAGGAGCCTGACGTACCCGCCCCTTCAGAGAGCGCTACGCCGGATCCAGGATCCGACGAGGAACCTCCGCCGATCCTGGGCCTCACATGCGACGGTGTCCCCTGGACGATCGACCCTGATCGCCCGAGACTCCCAAGGGCCATTGATCTCTTTACTGTTCGACTGGCCGACTGACAAGCGAAGGACCCCAGTTCATGAGTGTTCGGTACGCAGCAAGGGTTCGCAGGGGGATCTCTGCGGTCGCCTTCGCCTCCTTGGCTCTGCTCGTGGCTGGTTGTGGTGCCGAAGAGAAGCCGAAGGCGGACAAGCCGGCCACGAGTACGAAGACCCCTCAGCAAAGCGCGGGCGCCACAGAGACGCAGACGCAGGAGCCTGTCGAGACTTTGGCTGTTGTGAATGGGCAGGGCGGACTTGAGCTCACGATTACCTCGGCGGAACGGGATCCCGGCGGGTTTCTGACGGTCAAGGGCACACTGAAGAACCCAGGCTCGGAGCCTGCTGTACTTCCCGGGCAGGTCCGAGGGGACGAGACGGAGGTCATGAAGCACGGCAACTCCCTCGGAGGCGCGACACTTGTGGACTCCGCGGGAAAGAAGCGGTACTACGTTCTACGGGACACCGACGGGCGACCGCTCACGACCACCGGGCTCGACATTCTCCCTGGAGGAGGTTCGGCGCCTGTCTTCATGCAGTTCCCCGCGCCGGAGGCCAGCGTCACCGAGGTGACATTCCAGCTGCCCACCTTCAACCCCGGCACCATCAAACTCTCCTGAGGCAGCCATGACGACATCGAGCCGCATCGCCGTCCTCACCGCAGTCCTCCTCCTCACCACCGCCACCCCCGCCCTCGCCGACGATCCCCCCAACTCCACCTCCAGCGGCTCCCCGCCACCCGCGATCGACGCGAACTCGCCCGAGCTCATGCTTCCCGACGGCGCCACCCTCGCCCCCGCCAAGATCCTCGACATCAAGCAGGTCGTCGAGGAGGAAGGCGGCGAGCAGCGCCGCGAGGACACCAACGTCGACGTCACCTTCGCCCTCCAGGCCGAGGTCCTCTTCGGCAAGGACAGCGCCAAGCTCAGCCCCGCCGCGACCGCCCGCATCGCCGCCATCGCCGTGGAGATCAACAAGCAGAACTCCAGCAAGGTCCGCGTCTTCGGCTTCACCGACAACCTCGGCACGTACGAGCACGGCCTCAAACTCTCCAAGCAGCGCGCGGACGCGGTGCAGCAGGAGCTGGCCAAGAACCTCGACGCGGGGAAGACGTTCGACATCCGCGGGTACAGCGAGGACTACCCCATCGCCGACAACAGCACGGAGGAGGGCCGCACCAAGAACCGCCGCGTGGAGATCTCCTTCCCGCGGACGACGGGCGGCTGAGACGCGTCTTTCAGGGAAGGTCGCCGGCGCGTCGTGGTGCCGGTCATCGCCCGGTAGACCGGGGAAGCCCAGGAGGCCGGGCGGTGCTCGCAGTCGCGGACCGGGCAGCGCCGATGCAGTATCAGGATCCCGGATCGGGCCAACGCGGCAGAGCGTCCGTCAAATGGCGGGAGCCGTCTGGGCGGGGCCCTTCTCCCGGTTGGGCGGCGGGCCGACGGTTCCGTTGTGAGCGGCCAGCGCCTCTTCCAGTCGCTTGATGTGGTAGTACTGCACCCGCGCTGTGCGCTGCAGGGCCATGACCGCACCGAGGAACTGGTCCATCTCGGTTGCCCGGGTGAGGATGTCGTCCGGCACATGCTCGTCCCGCAGGCAGGCCTCCGCGTCCTGACTGAGCACGGCCTGCGCCCAGGCACGGGTGATCGGCTTGAACAACCCTTGGTGGTTGGCCACGATGCGCGCCCGGATCGCCAGGTCGTTCTCAGCGGCTTCCACGTGCAGTCCTGTGTCCTTGTTGCGCGCCCCGAACAGCGGCTCATGGATGTGGTGAGCATCGAATCCGTGCTCGACGCAGCCGACCCAGAAGTCCCAGTCCTCCCCGGCCCGCATGCTCTCGTCGTACCCGCCCACGGTCTGCCATGCCTCGCGGCGGAACAGCGAGCAGTAGAACATGATGAGCCGCTGGAGCAGCAGTTCTCTGCTGTAGGCGGGGAAAGGCATCGCCTGCGGAGGCAGATCGTCGTCGGTGAAGGCGAACACATCGGTTGAGGCGATGGCGACGCCGGGGTCGCCGTCCAGTACCGCGACGGTCTTCTCCAGCATCGTGGCCGCGATCACGTCGTCGGCGTCCAGCGGAAGGATGTACCGGCCGGTGCTGGCCTCGATCCCGGTGTTGCGCGCGGCGGAGACCCCGGCATTGGCCTGCTGGAGCAGCCTGATGCGCCGGTCGGGATGCTGGGAGATCAGGGCCTCGGCCACCTCGACGCTGTTGTCGGTACTGCCGTCGTCCACGATGACGATTTCCCAGTCGCGGAACGTCTGTGAAAGGACGCTCGACACCGCGTCGGGCAGATAGCGGCCGTAGTCATGACACGGGATGACCACCGAGACCACGGGGTCGGAACTGTGCGGCATGCGCCGTCCTTCGCTTCGGAACCGGGAACGGGGAGGAGGATTCGGGTGATGGGAGGTCGGACAGGCCCGGCGTCGGCCCCCCCGCCCCGTTCAGGGGCCGCGCCGGAGCAGACCTGCTGAACCACGTGCTAGCTGAGGCGCTCCAGTGACCCGTAGTCGGGCTTGTGGTCCGGCTTGTGGTCGGGCCTGTGGGGCCCGTGCTGGTCGTGGTCGTGCTCGCGGCAGATCCCGTAGTCCGGGATCGTGATGTTGCCGACGGGTGTGCAGCAGTGTCCGTAGTCCGGGATCGTGATGTTGCCCACGGGCGTGCAGCAGTGCCCGTAATCCGTGATCGTGACGTTGGCGAACGGGGGGCAGGGGTGTTCCGTCCCCGGGGTGAGGGTGACGTCACCCATCGGCTGTATCTGTTGCCCGTACTTCGCCGAGGCTGTCGTGTCCGGACCGAGGGAGGCGTACGCCGCCTCCGCGGTGCCGAGCAGTCCGGCGGTGGCCAGTGCCGCGGGAAGAGCCAGGGAAGTGATGGCGCGGACTCTCACGGTGGCGCCTTTCTGTTGAGGCTGGGGAAGCTGCCCCGGGATGCCGGTGAACTCACGGCAGGGCAGTAGTGCCACCGTAAGATTGCCTACCAACCGTGTCAAAACGGACACTCTCCGTTAGGGGTGCCGCCGGCGTACAGCTGTGCCGACGGTCCTGTGACCCCGTGGCCCTGTATGTGGCCCTGCATCAGGAAACCGAGACGGCCTCGGTGCCCACAGGCGCCTGGGTGTGGTGCGGATGCAGCACTTCCAGGTCGGGCAGTGCCCAGCAGGCGCTGCCCATGTCCCGGGCCATCGCGGCAAACCCTTCCGTCTCGATGAGGTGCTGGTAGGGGAAGGACGGGAAGATCAGGCCGTCACGATGAAGGTCGGCGCGTACCAGCAACGTGGTGCCGCCGACCGAGTCGACGCGCATGAGTCCTTGCCCGCGCAACTCCTCGAGGTACGTCCTGCCGAACCCCCTGGGGGGCTGAAGGATGCCGTCACGCAGCCACTGGGACCAGTTGAGCGTGCCGGCCTTCGGGTGAAGGACGAAGGTGTTGAGATCGTACGTAGGCCCACCGGGCGCGGTGGCGCAGTGCGGGACGACGATGTCCTTGCGAGCGCCGAGCAGGCGCTGGACCAGGTCGGCCGGGTAGTCGGTGACATCGACGTCGAGCCACAGCACCCACTCCTCGTCGACGAGGGCCTGGGAGAGCAGATGGTTTCGCACCTTGGCCAGCACCGACCGGCGTCGGCGCTGGATGCCGGGCTCCCAGCGGGGCCCGGTCAACTGGAGGCCGAAGTCCCGGCGTACGAGGGTGACCCGCCGGTACTCCGCTTCGAGTTCGGGCAGGACCTGCTGAAGCAGCTCCGGTGTCGTGTCCCGGCTGTCGCCCTCCAGCAGACCCAACGAGATGGCCTCGCGCGGGTAGTCCAGCCTGCGAAGGCCGTCCAGGTAGCCGGGCAGGAACGCGGCCGCGTCCTTGAGCGGGGTGAGCACCAGTACGAGGGGTCGCTCACTCGCCGAGGCCGTCGCGGACCCGACGGCCGGCTGTTGTGTCCGCTCGGAGGGTTGGGCGGTGGGAGCGCCGGCCTCCGCGTGGGCGATGTCCCCGGGCTCGATCGGAAGCCGAGTCGCCATGGCCAGCAACCGCTCCGCGTAGGCATCGGGTTCGGCCCAGATCTGGGTCGCCACGTCGAAGTGCTCCGCGAAATGGGACTCGTTGAACGTATTGCTCCCGTGGCACACATACGTGTACAGCTCGGGCGCGTCGACCGATACCACTCGGCAGGTCCGGACCACCTCTTCCGCCACTGGGGTGTCTTCACCCCGGCGTTGCGCCGGGTAGCGCGGGAGCCGGTCCTTCGCGCACACCATCGACCCTTCCCACACCCGTGCGCAGGAGACCGCGAGCTTGCGGCGGGCGGGCCACCACAGTTGCTCTCGAGCGAGGAAGCACGCCTCGGCGCCGAGCGAGAGAATCGCCGCCATCTGCGTCTCGACCCGCTCCGGGTCATAAAGGTCGTCGTCGTCCCACTGGCATACGTAGGGCCCGGCGGCCCGGTCCACCGCCTCGTTGCGCAGTTCGCCCAACGTCCGCCCCTCCGGGGGGAGCCGGTGATAGCGGATCCTGGAGTCGCCCAGGTCACGGATGTGCTGCTCGAGGGCGTCCCCCGTGCCGTCCTCCACGACAACCAGCTCCAGGTTCGAGTAGGTCTGGTCGCGGAAGCATGTGATCGCCCGTCGCGCCGTCGCCGAACGGTCCTTGGTCACCATCAGGCAGGACACCTTCGGCGCGGGCGCGCCCGAGGCCCAGCGGCGGCGCTGTGCGTCGAGGGTGAGCAGGCCGTCGGCGACGGGCTGCAGCTCCTGGCTCACCCAGAACGGAAACCGCTTGGCGGCCGAGATGCGCGCCGCCCCGGGGGTGTCGCACGCCCAGCTGTCCGACCAGTGGTGCACGGCGTACGCGCGGTCGTAGTCGGGTTCCTGTGGGCCGAACAGCTCTGTCGCGTACGGACTCACCTTGGGGTACAGGACCTCGGGGCCGAGAACCGTGATCGAGTCAGGCTCCGGGGCGCTGTCGATCGCTCTGGTGAGGAAGAACGGGCCCGTCGCGTCCAGGGTGCTGGGCTGCTTGTGGGCACTGACCAGTTGGCGGTGGACATGGGCCCAGAAGGGGTGGCCCGGCCGCGACGCGATGAACGCGTTGCCGACGATGCGGCCGAATCCGCGCCGGCGGGCCAGAAGGAGCTGGGTGTGTGCCTCGGGCTCGCAGCCGAGGACGAGCTCGCGCCCGTCAAGGATTCCGGAGACGGGGCTGAGACACTCGAAGTCCAGATCCACATACAGCCCCCCGAAATGGTCGAGCAGGAAATAGCGAATCGCGTCGGCTCGCATGATCGCTTCGGGATAGCCGTCGTAGACCGGCAGGAACCACGGATAGTGCTCCTGAAGGAATGCGCGATTGTCCGCGTCGGTCCACAGGCGATACCCCCAGTCGGGGTGATGCAGCCGCCAGGAATCGGACCATTTCTGCCACTCCTGAGGGAGATCGGTATCTTTCCATGTCTGGTGGATGAGCGGGGTAATTTTCTCCTGCGCGCGCATTCGCGCAGTATGCCCGGCTATCTGGCCGGGCCGAGCTGTCATGGACCCCGTCCGCGGCACATTCACTCGGGCGGTCCACGAGACACCGCTGTGTGCGGTCCGCGCCGCCGCGCGGCTGCACGACCACGGGGACGATGCCACTCGGCAGCGTGAGGTGTTCGTCAGGTGCGGGCCTGATGCCCGCGGCCGCTGCATCGGTCCTCCGGCCGCGGGGCGGTCGGGGTGAGCGGTTCTTGTGGGCTTCTGGTTCGGCCGCCCTCGTTCCGAGTGTGGCGACCGGAGGCGGTGCGTCAAGGGCGCTCCCTGCGGTCGCGTCGCTGCGCGATGGGC